>CACYCV010000160.1 GCA_902772955.1 uncultured Ruminococcus sp. | reverse complement strand
GAAACTTTTTTTGCGTCACTCTTTTTTAAACCGGGCAATACATTTTGTAATATAAATTTATTGCTGTCTATTTCATATCTCCAGGCGATGTACTTATCGAACCAGGAATTAATCACTGCCTGGCGCGCTGCTGTATTTTGCAGCAAAATAAAGGCAACCATAAACCCGACGCCAAGGACAATATTAAACAGAAACTCATGTTGTTTGGCTTTTGGCCATTTTCTAAAATTTAAATACTGTATTATCTTATTCATTTTCATTAATTTTATTGCTTATTTTAATTTTGCGTACTATATTATGCGTTATCAAAATTCAGAATTTGCATGCTTTTAGTACTCATACTTAATTATAATATTATCAATGAGTAACAGGGTTCCGTCTTTGCCGCTTGCGTTGATGGCATAATACCGGGTCGCTCCCCCGGCATCGGTATAGGAAAACCCGTTATTGGGAACCGACCCGTACAGACACAGTTTTACTAACAGCGGCCGTTCCGGATCCAGTATTTCTTTTGTGTACAGGGTTTGCGCCAGAAAGACCGGTTTATCTTCGAATTTTTCAAGTTTCAGCGACAGAATTTTAAAATCCTTTAACGGACATTTCGCAAAATATACAACGCCGGTTCGCGTCTCCCCTGGCTGGCCGGTAACAAATACATCGTGAGGCCCCAGCTGTTTCACATTCTTTTCCCACTGTGCTTCGATGTCCTCCCCGGCATACGCGCTGCCCATTAAAACGCTTAATGAAATAATCATTGCCGTAAGCAATATCTTAATCGTTTTCATATCATAATTACCCCCTTACTGTTTTCCTCTTTTCATTCAACATATGAGGAATGTGGCAGTTTGCTTCGTATTGCCTGCTGGCAAAAACCTGCTATTTTCCTGCGAACTGTTCCCGTACATTTTTGCCAACAGGGTTTCGTAATATTGATCTTTCAATGATATATAATCTATTATATCGGCGGGGAATTCGGTTGATTCTGTAACGGTTCCGTTCTTGTCTTTTGTCAGACACGCTTTGACAGCAAAAGTGCTATCTTTGTAATTAATATAAACCAGCTCAAAATCATAATGGTCGCCGGCATGGTTCTGGCACCCGTCATACTTAAAGAGGCGCTCTGCTTATCCTTTCGCGCCTTCTACCTCATATACTTCCGGCGCTCCGTCTTTCCCGACACGGTACTTAAAGCCTTCGTCTAATGAAAATCTGAATACCTTTATTATTACTTACGATTGCACCATTCATGCCAGACATAACGGTTATATGAAGTAAACTGAGCATTGGTATTCGGCCTGATATAAGAATCTTTAAAAACAAATTTATAATAAACCTTGCCTCTGTCAACATATAGTCTTCCCATATCAAATACTTTTACCTTGGAGTAAAGAACTCTTCCGGTTGCTCTGTCTACAAAAGTTACGCCCATCTGGTATTTGGTGACTACCACCGGCCTGTTTACTTTATTAGTAAAATACCCGCGGACTTCAGCAGAACCGTTACCAAGATAAGTATCTGTAACTGTGTAGTGAACAACCGCATCGGCAAAAGCCACAGAATGTACCGAATCAAATACAAAAAAGAAACTCAAAACAAATGACATAACCATGAATAATTTACAAAAACGTTTTAGCATAATCAACCATCCTTTCTCTGATTATCCTTTCGCGCCTTCCACCTCGCACACTTCCGGCGCCCCGTCTTGGCCGACACGGCAGCGTAACCGCCTGCCCGGAGCCAGGTCGCTGTCCATCGTAGCCGTCATATAAAAATCCTCGGGATCGCTCATTACATACCAGCTGCGTTTAGCTGTATCCTTCAGAGGGGAAGCAAGCCGCGTCATCGGATACACGCCTACAAACCGGGGCGACGCTCCATTCAGGTCATACACATACAGTCTGTAACCCATCGCACTGTATTTGCTGGCAGGCTCTTCGTAATCCACGTACAGATACTTCCGGCCATCGGAGCAGTTGACAAAGACCGGCCGGAAATCTGAATTCCTTAATTCTAATTCGCTTCTGTACTCGTCGCCCCGGAATTCAATTTGTATGCCATCATTATCGCGGCCCACGGTCAGTTTTTCGCCGGGTTTATCGGACACACGGATGGCCGTGTACAAGCGGATATCCATACAGTATCTTTCCAGGGCGCGCCAGGCAAATGCGCCTGTTCCTTCATTCTTTTTGAAAAGCTCCGGCGTTTCTGAAAAGAACAACGTCGTCACAAACATTTCATCTGCATATGTGCCGCCAAGCAGGTAAGGATTGAACCAAAACGTTACACCGTGGGGTTCCAGCGTCCAAACCAGCGAATCCTCTTTTATCATCCGGTCCACGGCCTCATCCGCAGCCGCCTCTCCGTCCTCCATGAAGCTTGCGCCGGGATAATCTTCCTTCAGCCGCTTTTTTATTGCTTCGGCCAGAGTATATTTATTTACAAATACGTCGGAAAGCTGCAGCTCCTTCCCTGTACGGACATCATAATTTTTTGCCACAAGTACGCTGCTGCCATGCGTTCCCCCTGAATACAAACTATTGTCTTCCAAAAAGCTTACTGCCGCAGAATCGGCCCTGTGTACCAGAATATCGCCGGTAAACCAGTAGGGCCCGTAATAAGGAGAACTGTCTTTAACCCGCTGGTGCCAGTCTGCTTTGGAATCAGTAAACATCAGCTTTCGCATTCTCCCAAAATCATCGCTTTTCTTCCTGCTGAAATCAGCCAGCGCCTTTGCAACCTTTTGTTCAGGAGCTTTTGCGTTTCCATAAAAACCGATATCTGTCCAGTGGGAACGAAGCATTTCAAACGGTCCGTCCCAGTCTGAATAAAAATGCGCGTTTGTAACCAGCGGCAGCGAATGCAGCGATGCATTTTGATTTGCCGCATCTTTTGCCTGGGCAAAAGCAGGCCGGGCCAAACCTGTTTCCACAATACCTGTATCAAAAGCTGGTGCAAACGTAAACGCGCATGTTGCTGCCAGTACGGCAGCCAGCAGTTTTTCTTTTTTCATGTGGTGTTCACCCCCTTAAGATTTAAAAGTGTAACTTCAATAACCGGATAACGGAGCTATATGGAAAAGCGGCGGAACGCTGCTGTTTTTCACACAGCAGCGTATTATTATGTTAGCCTGTTATTTTTCCTGCGATTCATGAACCACCCGGCGCCGCCGGTCAAGGCTGTCCGCACGGCAAGTATTACCGGGGAAAAGGGATCTTTTTCAATCGTTTTAACGTTTCATCCTTTAGAAGTGTCGATATTGTATATCATAATATCGCCTCCGTTTCTGTCAAAACGGTATACAGCGCTTAAATCTTTCGGCAACACGAAAGTGCGGAGCAACGTACCGTTCCGGAATACTTTAACGGCAAAGCCGTAATTGCCGATAATGTATTGATATCTGGGCATCATGCTGCCCGTAACCGCTTCCGGAACAATTTGCAACGCATTGTCAGTAAAATCGGTATCTGTTTCCTTTAAGGGCAGCGCTCCGACCAAAGCGCAGGCCGCAAATTCGTCAGCCCCGGGCATGCTGCCTTTTTTCAACACATATTTGCCCCGGACATCCGGCAACCGTAATCCGTTACGTCCGAAATAGTCAAGCACCAGCCCGTCTTTTTCTGAAGTGACGCCGGCATGCATCAGATTAACCTGAACATTATCCAAAAGACCCCGGATTCCGTTTCCGCCGTATATGCCATTGGTTTCTGCCCCGGCTGCAAAACGGGCGCCCAGTCCTATTTCAATCGACATCACATCGCTCTTGCTGCGTTTTTTGCCCGAAGGATAGTCTGTGAATGCCGTACCGACAATCCAGCCTCCCAGACTGACAGCGGGAGCCTGGGATAACGTATCCCGTCCCTTTTCGTCATCTGTTCCCTCGTAATCGCAGGCATGCAACGTAATCACCGGCCATTGGTCTGGCAGAACGGTTACATTGATATAGGCATTGGTTACTCCGTTGGCATTTTTCCGTTCATACCGTCCGGCAACAGGAGGCCACACCTCGCCTCTCTCACTCTGATACCAAACCGCTACAGGGCGCTGCCCGGCCCTGGCTGCTTTGGGAGCGGCGTTCACAGCACCCGTAGCAGAAGAGAGGATCAAAGCAAAACACGCTGCCATCACTACAAACCGTAAACATTGTCTCATTACGGGTCCCTACCTTCTTCCATAAAACACCCATTAATTCGTATGTTCACCTGCCGGCGCTTTTGGTAACTGACTGTTTCCTTATAACTCAATGCAGCTCCAGAATTTAATGCGCCCAGACAAAGCCAAACAGAATCATTCCTGTAAGCATCATAAACGCTAACGAAGAACCAATGGGAAGTATCGCCTGAACTGCCATCGCCCTGATAGCATCACCCTGTTCTGCTTGTTGTTTCCGCGCGTGTTCCCGGCACATCCCCAAGCCCGCGGCGTAAGAAATTACTGTGCCGGCTGCCCAGAATAAAAACCAGCAGGATACGCCCTCGCCGGGGAACTGCGACAATGCGCCGCAAAGAAAAACCACTTGCAAGACAAAAGGTTTCCACTGTATCGCCGGTTCGCCGTATCTTTTAACATACATGCTGTTCAAGACAAAACCGAAAATGCAACACACTATCGCTATACCGACTAAAACACCGCCGCTCAACGGACATGCCCTCCAAATTTATTGGTTAATTTGAAATCAAATTACCCCGAAAAACAAAATAACCGTTTAGCGCAACATGCATCATGTTACGTTAAACGGTCATTCTGTTTAATATGAAACTGTAAAAGGGCTCAGTTAACCACTGCTCTGTTCTGTTCTGTTCTGTTCTGAAACGCGTAGCCCGACCTGACATATCCTGTCAACCCCTCATTTCACTGAATTTGTGAACTGTTTGCGACTACTATAGCACGATTATACAATTATTACTTGAATGTATCTTTTGATAATTCTATGATGTTTAAAAAATTTAGTAATACCTGTTTATTCTATTATAATCTAAAACCGCAAGAATAGCAAATTTGTATTTGGTATGACACATAAAGATAATGCCTGCCGTTATGATATTATTTCCGGCAGGCGTAATAAAAGAAATACTCGTTCTATTGACGAACCAGCTTATTTTTTAACCTTTCGGTTTGAAAATCTTGAGTTAAACTCTTTAAAAGCCTCGTGTTCTGTTGGTTTATAAATGTTCGGATGTTCTTTTCGATAACAGACAGCGCATTTTTCTGAACAAGGCTTATAACATCTTTATCATTTAAAGCTTTACTAATGATGGCAGAAGCAGTTTCTTCAGCAACAGAAACAATAACTGCTGCCTTTTTATCAGCGTTCTTCTTAATTATTGCAGTTTCTTCACAAAAACTATCACAAGATGGAAACCGACACAAAAAACAAAAACGCCATACAGACTCAAAACCTGCATGGCGTCTTGATTTTTAATTGGTGGCCCCGGAGGGATTCGAACCCCCGACCTTTTGGTTCGTAG
>CACYCV010000159.1 GCA_902772955.1 uncultured Ruminococcus sp. | reverse complement strand
ACGTCGGGTGCAGGGACTGCGTCCCTGCCGAGGGTTCCAAGGGACGAGAAGTCCCTTGGTGGAGTTTGGGGCAAAGCCCCAAGATTCCCCAAGATTGCGTAATTGATTTCCGTGTATTTTAGAAAAATAGTGTTGAAGAAATGCAAAAATAGTGGTATAATGTATGTCATTCCATTATTATAGGAGGCAATAAAATGAAAAACACGGAAAAAACCATGGAAAAAATCGTAGCCCTTTGTAAAGGCAGGGGCTTTGTATATCCCGGTTCGGAAATTTACGGCGGACTTGCCAATACCTGGGACTACGGTCCTCTGGGAATGGCTCTCAAAAACAACATTAAGGCTGCCTGGCTCAAAAAGTTTGTCCAGGAAAACAAATATAACGTCGGCCTGGATGCCGCCATCCTGATGAACCCCCAGACATGGGTTGCTTCCGGTCATCTGGGAGGCTTTTCCGACCCGCTGATGGACTGTAAGGAGTGCAAGACCCGTCACCGTGCCGACAACCTGATCGAGGATTTTGACGGCACTAATGTGGCCGGCTGGAGCAATGAGCAGATGACCGATTATATCAAAGAAAAGGCCATTCCCTGCCCCAACTGCGGCAAGCATAACTTTACGGATATCCGTCAGTTTAACCTGATGTTCAAAACCTTCCAGGGCGTTACCGAGGACAGCAAAAACGAGCTGTATCTGCGTCCGGAAACCGCCCAGGGTATCTTTGTCAACTTTGCCAACATCCAGCGTACCAGCCGCAAGAAGGTTCCCTTCGGCGTAGCTCAGATCGGTAAATCCTTTCGTAACGAAATCACCCCCGGCAATTTCATTTTCCGTGTGCGTGAGTTTGAGCAGATGGAGCTGGAATTCTTCTGTAAGCCCGGCACTGATCTGGAATGGTTCACCTACTGGAGAGGCTTCTGCCGTGACTGGCTCTATTCGCTGAATATCAAGGAAGAGAATCTCCGTCTCCGTGACCATGATCCGGAGGAGCTGTGCTTCTATTCCAAAGCAACCACCGACTTTGAATACCTCTTCCCCTTTGGCTGGGGTGAGCTGTGGGGCGTGGCTGACAGAACCGACTACGACCTGACCCAGCACATCAACACCAGCGGCAAGTCTCTGGAATACTTTGATCCCCAGACCAACGAAAAATATATTCCCTATGTCATCGAGCCGTCCCTGGGTGTGGAACGTCTGTTCCTGGCCATTATGGTAGAGGCCTATGACGAAGAAACTATCGATGAAAAGGACACCCGTGTGGTGCTGCACCTGCACCCGGCACTGGCTCCCTTCAAGGCGGCCGTACTGCCTCTGTCCAAGAAGCTGTCTGAAAAGGCCGACGAGGTCTGCACCATGCTTTCCAAGCACTTTATGGTAGAATTCGATGATGCCGGCTCCATCGGCAAGCGCTACCGCCGTCAGGATGAAATCGGTACTCCCTTCTGCATCACCTATGACTTTGACAGCGTGGAGGACGGCTGTGTAACGGTTCGTGACCGTGACACTATGACTCAGGAGAGAGTCGCGGTTGACAAGCTGGTAGAATATATCAACAACAAAATTGCGTTCTGAGCCGGACAGTCAGCCATCCCAAAGTCAAACCAGAATGGATTTAACGTATGGAAAGAAGGAATATAAGTGAAAAAAACACTTGCGATCATTGTAGCAGCCCTGCTGTGCGCCTGCTCCCTGACCGGCTGCGGCGGTCAGCAAAACAGCTCACAGAATTCAACGGTCAGCACCGCCTCGCAGGCCGAAAAAGCATCCGGTCCGACTGTTGTTTCCAAACGGGAGCAGACATCCACATCTGCCGATCAGAGCACAGGAGAGCAGACCTCTGCAGTGACTCCCGCTGAATCCTCCGCCGAGGAGCAGCAGAAAAAGGACTACCGCGCCATTGATGCGGATTATAACATTGAAAACGGCATTGTTGTGGTAAAGCAGGACGACCACTACAGAGCCATGGAGCTGTTCGGCGGCGGCACCGGAGAAGCCTATCTGGATGCCCTGAACACGCTGAGAAGCAAGCTGGACAGCAGCATAAAAATGTATTCCATGATTGACCCCCTCTCCTGCGAGTTTTACCTGCCCTCCAATTTCAGTGAAAACTGTGCGAGCCAGAAGGATTATTTTGATTACATCGCCGGAGAGCTGAACGAAGGCATCATCAGTGTAGACGGTCTTTCGGCATTGTCTCAGCATACGGCAGAGCCGATTTACTGCCGTACCGATCATCATTGGATGCCTTTAGGAGCCTATTATGCCACCGAAGCCTTTGCCAAGGCAGCCGGAGTGGACTTCAAGCCTCTGAGCACCTACACTCCCGTTACCATTGACGGCTTTGTTGGTACCATGTATGCCTTCTCCGGGGATATCAATATCAAAAACGACCCCGAAGACTTCATCTATTATATTCCCGGCAATTACGACCAGTGCAAGACAGACTTCTATGACACCTCCTTTGGTTATGAGTACACCGGCAGCTATTTCAAGGAGGTAGGAGATCCTCAGTCCAATGCATATCTGACCTTCTTCGGCGGAGATGAGCAGATAGTCAAGGTCCGCACAGACGTCAAGAACGGCCGCAAGCTGCTGCTGGTCAAGGACAGCTATGGCAATGCCATTCCGGGCTATCTGATGGGCTCCTTTGAAGAGATCTACATCGTGGATATGCGCTACTTCAACCTGAACCTGGTGGATTTCATCAACCAGCTGGGCATGACGGATGTTCTGTTCTCCATGGCAACCTTCTCAGCCTTTGGCAACAATTCCTATAACCTTCCTGACCTGCTGACCCAGGCATCCGGTCAGACCATTGTTGACCATTATAATGACAGCGGAGAGGAATAATTCTCCTGTTTTTGCAATTTTCGTCAAACAATCCTGCAATGAGCATTGACACGCCTGATGATTAGGGGTATAATAAAACTGTTAATTTTTGGGAAAGGAAGTCCTGATAATGGATAAGAAAAACATTGACTGGTCAAACCTCAGCTTCGGCTATATCAAAACCGACAAGAGATTTGTTTCCAACTATACAAACGGTGCATGGGACGAAGGCGCCTTGATTGACGACGACATGATCACCATGAGCGAATGTGCCTGCGTACTGCAGTATTCCCAGTCCGTTTTTGAAGGTCTGAAGGCCTACACCACCGAAAAGGGTGAAACCGTTGTGTTCCGTCCGGATCTCAATGCAGAGCGTATGGCCAATTCTGCTAAAAGAATGGAGATGCCTGTATTTCCCGAGGACAAATTCATTGATGCAGTAGAACAGGTGGTTCGTGCCAACAAGGCATACGTTCCTCCCTATGGCACCGGTGCAACTCTCTATCTGCGTCCCTTCATGTTCGGCATCAACTCCGTTATCGGCGTCAAGCCCGCTGACGATTTCCAGTTCAGAATTTTTGCTACCCCTGTTGGTCCCTACTTCAAAGGCGGCGCCAAGCCCATCACCATCAAGGTCAGCGATCTGGACAGAGCAGCACCTCACGGCACAGGTTTTATCAAGGCCGGTCTGAACTATGCCATGAGCCTGCACGCTATTGTAACTGCCCACAAGGAAGGCTTTGACGAGAACATGTATCTGGATGCAGCTTCCAGAACAAAGGTTGAAGAAACCGGCGGCGCCAACTTCCTGTTTGTCACCAAGGACAACAAGGTTGTCACACCGAAGTCTGACAGTATTCTCCCCTCCATCACCAGACGTTCCCTGATGGTGGTTGCCAAGGATTATCTTGGTCTGGAGGTAGAAGAGCGTGAGGTTTATTTTGACGAGGTCAAGGATTTTGCCGAGTGCGGTCTTTGCGGTACCGCAGCCGTTATTTCTCCTGTCGGCAAGATTTACGATCACGGCAACGAAATCTGCTTCCCCAGCGGCATGAACGAGATGGGTCCTGTCACCAAGAAGCTCTATGACACCCTGACCGGTATTCAGATGGGCAGAATTGAAGCTCCCAAGGGCTGGATCCGTGTGATCGACTGATTACAAAACAAAAAATTCCAAAAAATCGCGTCCCTTCACAAGCGAATGGTTTGTGAAGGGATATTTTATCCGAAATGGTTCAAAAAAATTGTCAGATGCGGGCGGAGTGCCTCCGCTGTCGATTCGCGGCGTGCTCCACTCCGTTCCGCTTGATTTTGCCGTGTGCGGAGTGCCTCCGCTGTCGATTCGCGGCGCGCTCCACTCCGTTCCGCTTGATTT
>CACYCV010000158.1 GCA_902772955.1 uncultured Ruminococcus sp. | reverse complement strand
TTTGAAAAGAGCGTTTCCGAAAATCCCGACAAGACCGCACTTATCGCAAGGGATGCAACTCTTACATACGATGAACTGAACAAGAGGGCAAATATCGTTGCCCATAACCTGATAGACAGGGGTATAAAGACCGGCGACAGTGTTGCTCTGCTGCTTCCGAGAGAGAGCTGCTATTTTGCCTGTATGTTCGGCGTCAATAAGGCGGGAGCCGCATTTATTCCCTGCGATCCCCAGTATCCTGCCGACCGGATTAATCATATTGTGACTGACTCCGGCGCTTCCTTCATCATCACCACTGCAGACAAGCTCCAGGACTATCCGGCCGAAAAAGCCATCTGTGTGGACGAAATCCTTACAGGCAGCAAGACGGAGAACCCCGATGTGGCCATGAGCGATCAGGAACTGAGCTATATGATCTACACCTCCGGCTCCACCGGCAAGCCCAAGGGCGTTATGCTCCGGCACAAGGGAATCTGCAACTATCTGATGCCGCATCCGGCCAATTCCCATATCTGTTACCTGAAAAACCATGTGAATACCTACCTGTCTGTGACAACGGTTTCCTTTGATATGTCCTTCAAGGAGCATGCCGCCGCTCTGTGCAACGGCAAGAACCTTGTTTTTGCCGGCGAGGATGAAATGAACGACCCCCGCGCTCTGGCAGAGCTGATGGATAAATACGGAGTAGACTGTATCAATGCGACTCCGTCCAGACTCCAGCAGTATCTGGAATATGCTCCGTTTAAAGATGCACTTTCAAAGTGCCGTCTTGTCATGTCCGGCGGTGAGGGCTATCCCATGTCCCTGCGTGACACTATCAAGGAATGCTCCAAAGACATCAGAATTGTCAATACCTACGGTCCTACGGAAATCACCGTTTCCTGCAACGCCGCAGATCTGACGAACGCATCCCAGGTTACCGTCGGCAGACCCCTGCTGAACTACTCCGAAGTGATTGTGGATAAATTCGGGGACGTATCGCCCTACGGCGTTGTTGGTGAGCTGTATATCGGCGGCGTGGGCGTTGCAAAGGGTTACCGCAATCTGCCCGAAAAAACGGCCCGGGCCTTTGTTGAGTATAACGGCCGTCGGATGTACCGTTCCGGAGACTATGCCAAATGGGACAAGGATGGAAACGTGCATATTCTCGGCAGACTGGACAGCCAGGTCAAGCTGAGGGGTCTGCGCATCGAGCTTGGCGAGATAGAAGGACTTATCGCCCAGCAGCCCCACATCAAAAAGGTTGCTGTCGTCATCCGTAAGCTCAGCGGTCAGGAAAATCTCTGTGCCTACTTTACCGCCGACACTGAAATTGACATCAATTCCCTCAGAGAAGAGCTGAAAAAGCATCTGACCCATTATATGATTCCTACCGCCTATCTCCAGATGAATCAAATGCCCATGACTCCTAACGGAAAGACCGATACCAAGCGGCTGCCGGAGCCGGTTCCTGTCAGTCTGGGAGAATATGTTGCTCCGGCCAACAAGACGGAGGAATTTTTCTGTGAATCCTTCAAAAAGGTATTGAAGCTGGAGCGAGTGGGTGCGACGGATGACTTCTTTGAAATCGGCGGCACCTCTCTGATCGTTACCTCTGTGGTCCTGGACGCCTCTGAAAACGGCTTTCCGATTACCTACGGCGATGTGTTCAAATATACCACCCCCAGAGCTCTGGCGGAGCTTTTCAAGGACGGCGATGTTAACGATCAGAACAAGCTGTTTGATTTTGAAGGCTATGATTATTCTGAAATCAATGAATTGCTCTCCAAAAACACTATCGAATCCTTCCGCAGCGGCTCCGGGAAGGAACTGGGCAATGTGCTGATTACCGGCGCTACCGGCTACATGGGTGCCCATTTGCTGGCGGAATTCCTGCGTCGGGAAACCGGCAGGGCATATTGTATGGTGAGAAAGGGCAAGTTTGATACGGCGGCCGAACGTCTTGAAAACATGATGTTCTACTACTTTGGTTCCGATCTTGAAGATGAATTCAATAACCGTGTTGAGGTGCTTAACGGAGACGTGACCGACTACCGGTATTTTGAACCCTTTGAAGCCATGCCGATCAACACCGTCTTTAACTGTGCGGCCAATGTCAAGCATTTTTCCAACGGAACAGACATCGAAGACATCAACGTGGGCGGCGCAGTCAACTGCATTAAGCTCTGTCAGAAGCTGAACGCCCGGCTGATACATTTCTCCACCGTTTCCGTTTCGGGAACCACCGACGATGTTTCAAAGCTCAGCCGCAGAGAGCTTGACGAACAGACACTCTACTACGGTCAGACCCTGGACAACAAATACACCTCCTCCAAGCTTATGGGAGAGCGCATGGTGCTGGAAGCCGCCGCAAAGGGACTGGATGCCAAGGTGATCCGTGTGGGTACCCTGGCAGCCCGTGAGTCGGACGGTGAGTTCCAGATTAATTTCCTGACCAACAACTTTATGGGACGTCTGCGTTCCTACAGTCTGCTGGGATGCTTCCCCTACAGCATGATTGAAAATCAGGTCTGCATGGGACCCATTGACCGTTCCTGTGAGGCCTTCCTGAAGCTGGCCAAAACTCCCCAGGAATGCTGTGTCTTCAATGCGGTGAATAACCATACCCTTCCTCTCGGTGATATTATCCGCCAGATGAACGAAAACGGAAGCAAAGTGGATTTTGTGGAATATGAAGAATTTGCTGCTGCCCTTCATGAAGCTCAGAAGGATCCGGATAAAGCGGCCATTCTTTCCAGCATGACGGCCTATATGAATACCTCCCACGGCAAAAAGATCGTTGCCCTGCCGTTCAATGCACATTACACTACCCAGATACTTGCCAGAATGGGATTCTTCTGGAACGCCAGCAATGAAAAATATGTCAATGACTTTATTAACGTACTGCGGGGCTTCCTGTTTTTCCGCAAGGATAACCTGAAACGATAAGGGGGCCGGTGATATGAAACGAAGAGGAAATCTCCTCAATGAAAAATATCGCAGTCTTCTGATGGCAACCCTGGCAATGACGGCATCCAACTACCTTTCCGGTATTCTGGATGGCATCATGGTGGGACAGATTCTCGGAACAGTAGAGCTTTACGCCATCAACCTGACCACCTGTATCATTTTTTTACGCAGTATTCCTATCGCGATGTTTACCTTCGGCGGCAATACCCTTTCCGTTATCAAAAAGAGCAAGCGTGACCAGAAAGGGGCAGATACTGTTTTTACCCTCTCCTTCTGGGCGGGCATCCTGTCAACCGTCCTGATTTCCATCATCGGTCTTGCCGTCATAACGCCCACGGCAAGGCTGCTGGCTCAGGGCAAGGAAGAGCTTGTAGGCCTTGTTGTCGATTATCTTCTTCCCTTATGGGTGCTCACTCCCTTGGTGGCGGCAGTGAACCAGACAGCCGCCTATGCACGTACCGACGGGATGCGGAAGCTGGCAACCGCCCTGCCCATCGTTGCCAACATCATCAATCTCGGCTGCGACGGACTCTATATGGGAGTTTTTGGCTGGGGGGTTGCCGGAGCCGGTTGGGCAACCGTGACAGGCTATGTAGTTGGAACGGCCATGACTCTCATCTATTTTAAATCAAAAAAGAGGACGGTTCATTTTACAAAAGAAGCTCTCAAACGTCTCAAAGAGCTTGGAAAGATATTCGGTGTCGGTCTGCCGTCTGCACTGATCTATGTGTGCAATTTTCTGCGCCTGTTCTTTACCAATGCCATTATCCTTTCCTCCACAGGCGTTGTGGGAGGCAAGATTGCATCCGTTTCCTTCTCTCTCAACAGCCTGGTGTTTATCTTTGTAGAGGGTGCCTCCATGACACTGCTTCCCATTCTTGGTGCTTTGTACGGCGAAAAAGACACCAACGGACAGAAGCTTACCCTGCGTTACGGCATGATTGTCACCGTTGGTCTTTCTGTCATCGTGTTTATTCTGTCGGAGCTTTTGCCGGTACAGCTTGCGTCCCTGTACGGACTGACCGATCCGGCTGTCACGGAGGTATTTGCCACAACCTTCCGCATTCTTTCCATCAATATTCCGATTCTTGGTGTCATCTATGTCATGCGATCCTTTTTCCAGGCAACCAAACAGAGGGGACTTGCCAACCTCCTTGTCATGCTGGACGGTGTTCTGACCATCGTTCCTTTGATGTACTGGTTTTCCTTCTATGATATCTACTGGCTCTGGGCATCCTTCCCCATTTCTAAGGCGCTGACGGTGGTGATTACCTTTGCTGCCATGATTATCAGCAAAAAAGTCCGGAAAAAGAAAAGTATTCTTGGCTTCGAGGAGCAGGACGGCATTGCCTATGACTTCACCATTGACAACGATGTTTCTCAGGCAATCAAGGCATCCGAGGAATCCATGAAGTTCTGTCAGGAGAATTCCCTTCCGGAAAACACGGTCAATGCGGTTGGGGTGACAGTGGAAGAGCTTTGCCATAATATTGCCGTGTATGCACGTTCGGCATCCAACAAGTCGGTTGACGTTTGTGTGAGGATCTTGAAAGACAAGGTCAACATACGGCTGCGGGACAACGGTGCGGAGTTTGATCCTACCGATTACATCGACTCCGAGGGAAGGCATATTACCGGACTGAAGCTTGTCAGAAAGCTTAGCTGGTCAATCAGCTATAACCGTGTGCTGGGCTTCAACGTAACCAATGTGACGATAGCCTATGGGCAGGGGGAATGATATGAAACAAAATAAATCAGATTCAGAACCGGGTCTTTCTGTGGAGAGGCGGGTATTTTTTCTCACCAAGGAATCCTTTCATGATGTGATGGACTATATTGAGGCCTACTGCCGGGCTGCCGGCTGTACAGACCGGGCTTTGGGTCAGATTTCCGTTGCCTCCTCTGAAATTCTGGCAAATATTGATTCCTATGCTTATTCCCACGGCGGAGAGGTGGAAATCCTGATGCACTGCAGCGGCAGGCGGCTGACCGTCGTTTTCAGGGACAGCGGACCGCCCTTTGATCCCCTTGACGCGGCTGTACCCGATGTAAACGCTCCTGTTTCGGAGCGGACCCCCGGCGGGCTTGGTATCTTTCTTGTCAGGAGGCTGATGACTGCTGTCAGCTATCAGTACACAGATGGCCATAATGAGCTGACCATTGAAAAGGAGTTCTGATATGAAAAAAACAAAAATAATCATCGCAGGCGATCTGATGCCCATGCCCTGCAATTATGATCTGTTTGCTGCAGGGGATGCGGAAGCGCTTTTTGGCAAAAAGCTGTGCGATCTGTTTGCATCGGCAGATTACCGGGTGTGCAATTTTGAAGGCTGCTTTACTGACGGAGATCATCCCATTGAAAAGACCGGTCCTGTGATCAAGGCGCCGACTTCGACCATCAAGGCCATCCAAAAGCTGGGAATCAACTATGCCACTCTGGGAAATACCCACTCCATGGACAACGGCAAACAGGGCTATCAGGATACCTGCCGCACACTGGAGGAAAACGGTATCACCTGGTTCGGATGGGGAGACAATGTCAATTCCGTCAGGACACACGTCAGGCTGACAGACGGTGACAGGCGCATGATTCTTTATAATGTAACGGAACAGTTTGAGAACGCTCCCGGAAAGGACAGCCCCGGAGTAAATCTCTATGATGAATACCGTGTCTGCTGCGAGATAAAAGAGCTTAAAGCGGAGTGTGACTTTCTTGTCGTGTTATATCACGGCGGTATTGAAGGAACCTATTATAACAGCGAAACCATGCGCCGGCGGTTTCACCGTATGGCGGATAGCGGTGCTGATGTCGTCATCTCCCAGCACACCCATGCGATAGGGGAGGAAGAGCATTACAACGGTTCTTACCTGCTCTATGGTCAGGGAAATTTCTGCTTCCATTTCCGCAGTGAGGTAACTCCATTGCTGGCTGAAGGTCTTGTTCTTGAGATCGGCCTGAATGACAACGGCTTTACAGCAAAACCGCACCGCATCATCCGCACTGAAAAAGGCTGTGTCTACGACGAAAAACAGGAGCTTGATTCATTCCATGAGCGCAGCAAAACCCATGACGCACTTTTGAAAGGCGACAAGGAAGCAAAAAAAGAGTTTGAACAACACTTTTCAGAGGACTGCAAAAACTGGCTGACAGAGTTCCTTCTGACGTTCCGGGGCCTTGACCCTGAGATCGCAAAGCTGCGAAAGGAGCTTTCGCCGTCTGAATTAAGAGAGCATCTGCTTTCGCTATACCCAAAACCGTATCTGATGGCGCTTCT
Source organism: uncultured Ruminococcus sp. (assembly GCA_902772955.1). Classification (GTDB taxonomy): domain Bacteria; phylum Bacillota; class Clostridia; order Oscillospirales; family Acutalibacteraceae; genus UBA1213. The sequence goes on along the minus strand of CACYCV010000158.1, from coordinate 6,965 downwards.
GACGTTTTTGAAAAATGAAGAATTTAACGAGATCGGCAGACGGTTACTAAGCGACCTGCTCAAAGAAAAATCATAAAGGAGAAAAGAAAATGACAATCAAGGTTTATGAAAAAGACGGTTCATCTGTGATCGTCCCTGAGGGGAAAATTGACCACGTTACTGTGGGAGAGTTTGAAAAAACGATTCGTGAAGCCGGAAACAATGACAGGCTTCTGACTCTTGACATGGCGGGGGTTGAGTATGTCAGCTCCGCTGCCCTCAGAGCGATTCTTGTTGCCAACGATATGAAAGAGGGCAAAGGCGGTCTGGTGATTACCAATGTCAACAACAAGGTTATGGAAATTTTCCGGATCACCGGATTTTCCGACTATCTGAATATCTGCTGAGAAAAGGCTGCAAAGACAAGGAAGCCCCTGCTTTTCTGAATGGCAGAATGGATTTATTTTAGGACGAAAAACCTGACGATGCGATGGAAGAACCGGATTCAATTGCTGCTTCCATTCATCATTTTTATTGTGGGGTGATCCATGATATGAACGAACAAGACGATCTGATACAGAAAAGCATCCTCAGGGATATGTCAGAGGGGGTTCTGATCATCGGACTGGATGGCAGGATACGATATTTTAATCCGGCAGCCGTTCATATTCTTGAAAAAGATGAAGAAGAGCTTTCCGATAAAAAAATTGGTGATCTGTTTTTTGATGACGAACACAATGACCATTTCAGCCAGGCCATTATAGACGCCGTGTCTGATTTGTCGCGTCCGCATTATAAGCTGGTGTCCTATTATACGGCATCAGCCGAAAAGACGCTCTATGTGATGACATCCTTCCTGATGGACAAAGAGCGGAAAATTGCACTGATTATCCTGTTGAATGATATGACGGACATTGCTTCCATGAAAAGGCGATATTCCAACAAGCTGATTTCCCTGATTGATTCGCTGATCGAGGCACTTTCTGTGGCAGTGGACGAACGTTCCCATTACAGCGGCAATCATACCCGCAATATGGTCAGACTGGGGGAGAGCTTTCTGGATTGGCTGGATCGCAGCGATCATCCCTGGAAATTTGACAGTCAGAAAAGACATGCCTTTCTGATGAGTATCTGGCTGCACGATGTGGGTAAAATGTCCATTCCCCTGGAAATCATGGACAAAGCCACTCGTCTGGGTGACAGGCTGGAACAAATTGAGGTACGCTTCCGGCAGATGCACTTTCTGGACCGGATTGCTTATCTGGAAAAGCGGATCGACCGGGAAGAATGGCAGCGCCGGGAGATCATCCGAAACGAATGGATGGAAGCCATTCGCCGGATCAATTCTTCCGCCTTTCTCTCTGAGGAGGATCATGCCTTGCTCTGGGAGCTGGAAAAGCAGCATTATACGGAGGAGGATCTGACTGAGAAGCCGGTTCTGACAAAGGATGAACTGAATTGCCTCTCCATCAGAAGGGGAACGCTTACGGATGAGGAAAGAGCCGTGATGCAGAGTCATGTCATGCTGACCAGAAAAATTCTGGAAAAGATTGACTTTCCGGAGGACTATATGGTCGTCCGGGAGTGGGCAAGCTGTCATCATGAGCTGCTCAACGGCAACGGCTATCCGGAAAAAAGGGCAGGAGACGAAATCTCAAATGAAATACGCCTCCTGACGATTCTTGATATTTACGAAGCGCTGACCTCCAGGGACAGGCCCTATAAAAAATCCATTCCCCCTGAAAAGGCCCTCAAAATTCTGGAAAGCATGGCAGAGGAAGGCAGTCTTGACAGGGATATTCTGGAATTGTTTGAACAGAGCAGCGCCTGGAAAGTAATCCTATAGTGCGGAGAGCCGCTGCTGTCGATTCGCGCCTTGCTCTACTCCGTTCCGCTTGGGTCTTTCCGTGTCTGACTTACTGCTGCGGTGTCCCGCTGGGTGACGCACTTTTTTCTTTGTAATGGTTAAATCAAATGCGATTATATGGTATCATATAATGAAAATATTCTTGGGAGGGATGATTGTTTTGATGTTTCTGGTACTTTTTGGTGTAGCACTTCTTGTCAGCAGTATTGGCTTCAAAAAATATGTGTGATTTATTTCCCTTGGCTACGGCTTTTCCGTCTGTGCCATTGGCATTACTCTGACCGCAATCTATGCAGGAAGACTTTTTTCGATGGAACAGCTGGGTGTTTTTCTGACACTGGTGCTGCTCATTGCTTATGGGGCAAGACTTGGGGGATACCTGCTTTACCGGGAATTGAAAAGCAGTGCCTATAATGCGAAGATGAAAAAAGAAATCAAATCAGGAAAAAATATGAAGGTGTTTGTCAAGGCCTGTATCTGGGTGACAGCCGCTTTGCTCTATGCCTGCCAGACCTGCCCGGTACTTTTCCGGCTTCAGAATGGGAAAGCAACAGATGTGGTACTGATTGTGGGAAGCTCAATCAGTGTTCTGGGATTTTTGATCGAGTGTATTGCTGATTACCAGAAATCCGCTGCCAAGAAAAAGAACCCGAAGCGTTTTGTGGATAAAGGGCTGTACAGAATCGTCAGATGCCCGAATTATTTCGGAGAAATGCTCATCTGGACGGGCATTTTTGTAGGCGGTACCACAGCATGTGTCACCGTCTGGCAGTGGATCGCCGCTGTAACGGGTTATATCGGCATCATCTATGTCATGTTCAGCGGAGCCAGAAGGCTGGAGGAGCGTCAGAACCGTACCTACGGGCAGGATCCGGAATACCAGGCATACTTTAAGAAAACCCCCATTATGATTCCGCTGATTCCGCTGTACAGTGTCGTGAAATGGAAATGGCTTGTGGCATAATATTTAGTCGAAACGGTAATGGTGCGTGATGCCCCAATCGTTTTTCCTTATTTATCGCATCGGTCTGCTCCCTGCGCACAGATAATGGGGGAAACGCTTCGATGGAAAGAAGGTATTACATGGTTTTTTCCTCGTTATTTCGTATGAGTCAGGAGGATATTCAAGTGCTGATTTCTCAGAAAGATTCTGATCAACCGGGCAGCTACCCTTGTTTTATGTCCTGACGGATCCATTAAGGTGGTCGATAACCCGAATCATTATGATTTTTCGAATTGGACCGCGGTTGTCAAAATCTGCTGCGGTGACGCTCATTTTGCTGCACTGTGTTCAGACGGTTCCGTTCCGGTGGGTGATAATCGTTTTCAACAATGTGAAGTCTCCGAATGGAAGGGGATTGCCGATTTGGCGGCTTTTCAGAATATGACATTCGGTGTGACGACTGACGGTGTGGTATTCGTCAAGGGCAGGAAGGATCCCTTTTATCAAGAGGAAACTGCCGACCTGCTGAAATCCTTGACAGAGCCGGAGGAATTCCATGATACCTACACACCGTTGTCCAGATTCATCTATAGTGACAGTGACCACGGCATGGTGATCGTGAAATACTTTGGATCCGAAAAGTCCATCAGAATTCCTGAAAGAATTCACGGGAGTGCTGTTACGGAAATGCGTGCAGAAGCGTTCAGAGGCTGCTCTGCCGAATCCATCGAAATCCCGAAAAGTGTCGATACGATCGGAACAGCTTGCTTTTTGAATTGCAGTCATTTGACGTCCATCTGTCTGCCAGAAAGGCTGAAAAAAACAGAGCGGGATTTGTTTTCGTACTGCGAAAATTTGACGGAAATCAAGTTTCCGGACGGTTTGGAGGTGGTTGAGGACGGTGTATTTGCGTTTTTCACTTCTTTAAAGAAAGCGATTCTTCCGGACAGCGTTACCAGTGCTTGTCGGCATCGCTGTTTTTAAAGAATGCCGCAGTCTTTCAGCGGTTTCTCTCCCTGACAGCATCACGATTCTTTCTCCGGAGCTTTTTTCCGGATGCACCAGGTCTTCGTCATTATCATCTCTCGGATAAGACAACAATGATCTCTTATCAGTGCTTTCATGCTTGTCAGCAGTTACAGGAAATCCGGCTGCCGATTTCCTTGCAGATGATAGGCAGCGATGCATTTATGGGCTGTGAGAATCTTACAAAAATTGATCTTCCTTATGAACTGCAGAGGATCGGCATCGGTGCCTTTGCCCGGTGTATCCCACTGGAAGAAATCAAAATACCGTTTAGTGTTAATGATATCGCAGAAGGGTTATTTTTGGAATGCCGGAATCTGAAACAAATATTGCTTGCGGAAAATATTACCCAAATCGGGAATTCTGCCTTTGAAAACTGTTCCGCGATTCAATCCTTTAATTACCCTCATGCTTTGCAAACAATCGGGAAAAGAGCCTTTTTCGGAACGGGACTGGAAACTGTTGTTCTTCCGGAGACGCTAATCAGCATCGGTGATGATGCCTTCAGGGACTGCAGCCGACTGACGGATATTTATATTCCCAGAAGTGTCCGCTGCATTGGCAGAGATGCGCTGAAAGGAACTCTGAATATCACGGTTCACACCTTTGCCAGATCCGCTGCCGCAAAATATTCTAAAGACCTGAAATACCGCTACAGTCTTGAATATCTTGATTGATCCTGTGTGGGACAGCGCTGCAAAAACTGACTGAGATAACCGCCGCTGCTGCAGAATGATTTTTCCGGGTTAATCCAAAAAAAAATGTTTTGTCCGGATCACACTATTGTGAATTCTGACGAGACAGGAATGTTGCGTGGTGTTTTTGCATAATTAATTGGTTTGTCTGAATAAATGTTGATGAATTCCAACCTATAAAAATGTATTGACATTTTTTATTCAAACTGCTATACTTTCTAAGGTCTTGTACCAAATATTCATTTTTACACAAAGGAGATTTATTGTTATGGATCAGAATCAGAACCAGAACCAGAATGGTTCAATGCTTTTGAAGGTTGTCAGCATTATTATGATCGTTGGCGGTATCGCCGGCGCAGTTATCAGTGTATTGGCAACAATTCTTGCCAGTGCAGCTACCACTGTTCTGAATAATTCAGAAGTTAAGCTCGCCGCGGCTGTCGCAGGTGAAGATACAAACAAGATTAACGCAGCGATGTGGATCGGTGTTATTTTCCTGGTTGTCGCTGCTGTCATTGAAATTATCGCAGGCGTAAAGGGTAAGAAAAACTGGAACAATCCTGAAGCAGCCAAATCTCTCATCATTATTGGCGGTATCGTTGCCGGACTTTCTCTGATCGGTGCTATTATTTCCCAGAGCTTTTATTCTCTTGCTACCGGTCTTGTTCTTCCTGTTCTCTACATTGTTGGTGCTGTTCAGCTGATGAAGCAGTCCAAGCAGTAAATTGTAAAATACATAATAAAAAGTTCCCGGGATCCGTTTGGATTCCGGGCTTTTGTTTTTCAAAAGCAATTGCTCTGCGGCTGGGAGAAAGAAGGATTTCATAGAAGAATCCCCCGCCTCCTGATCAGAAGGGGGCAGGGGATCGTATTTCATGAAAGGCAATTATTCCTCTACAAACTTGATTCCTTTTTCTGTGGCAAAGGTTTCTGCTGCAGAACCTTTCTTGCCGTAAATTTCAACGGTGGCCGGATTGAATTGAGTGCCGAGGCAATCCGGATCAATGCTTTCTACCGATGCGGGAATATGCAGCGAAAGCACTACGTCAGTTTCACCCCGGTCAAAGGCATTCTTGAGAATCCTTTTGACACCGTCACCAAGCACCACGTTTTTCAGATTCTTACATTGACTGAACATCTGTTTTGGTACCTCAGCGGATCTTACCTCTGCCTCCTCCAGCAGGGGAGCATTGGAAAAATGACTGTAGGAGCCGGTACTATAGGTGACTCCCTCCGGAACAGTGACTTTTTTCAGATTCTGACAATCTCCGAATACCAAGGTGTCAACACACGCGTTTTTCGGCAGAACAACCGTTTCCACACCGGAACCGCAGAATGCGCTGGCTCCCATGACGGTGATTGTATCGGAAAGCTCAACAGATTTCAGAGAGCTGCATCCCAGGAAAGCCATTTCTTCAATGGTGGTCAGATTCTTGCTCATGGTGACTTTTTCCACGCCGGTACGGTGCCGGAAGGCTGCATCACTGATCTTGGTAACACTGTCCGGAATGACAATTTCCTTCAAAGTACCGTCATCATCATCATAACTTGTCATGGCATAGCATTTACTTGTGACCTGCTTGAAACCGTCCGGAATGATCAGATTCTCGCCGAATGCCTTAGGACAGCCGTAGAAGGCTTCTTGGGAGATCACTCTGATATTTGAAGGAATCTTGACATTTTCCAGGTCATTGCAGTACATAAATGCGTTAGTGTAGATATTTCTCAGGGATTCCGGGAGTGTGATGCTCTTGATAGAGGACTTGTAGAAGGCATAGTAGTCAATGGTGACGACCGTATCCGGTAACTCAACCGCTGTGACGGACGCAGGGACAATTGCTTTTTCCATGTCACCGTAGATCTTGGTGACAGGCTTTCCTTCAATTTCGGAAGGAATTTTCAGAGTTGTCTCACTGCCCTTGTAGCCCTTGAGTGTAACCTGGTTATCATATAGGTCATAGACGAAGTCGCCGTTTTCTTTATTTTCCTCTACCAGGTTTCCTGTCATTTCGCCGGCTTCATTAACCTCACCGGAGGCATTGCTTGTGGTGCTGTTTCCGTTGTTGTCACCTGTCTTTGCTTTATCGGATACGGATGCCGTATTTCCTGATGAGCCGCCGGAATTATTCTGGCTTCCTCCGCAGCCGGTCATGGCCGAAGCTGTCAGCAGCATGGCTAAAAGAAGCGGAATCAGTCCGCGTTTTGCATGGTTCATTGGTTTTTCCTCCTTTTTGTCAGGCGGGGCAGTTTTCAGAGAACCGTCCCGTTGTCCGATGATTTTATTGAGTTGACATAAAAAGTATAGCATATTCTTTTTCTCCTGTCAAATCCTCGCGTCCGGTACGGGCGGACAGGGAAATCAATTTTTAAAAATATACCCTTTTTTCTGTTGTTCTTTGATGGAAAAAACACAAGTTTTTTGGGAAAGGGGTTCGGGGAATAACCCTTTTTTTCA
>CACYCV010000157.1 GCA_902772955.1 uncultured Ruminococcus sp. | reverse complement strand
TCCCCAATACTGGGGAGCTTTATTTTTTTGGTATCGGCGGGATTCTTTGATATAAGCTCCAAGGCATAGGCGTGGCTCATGACAGAATTATTGCAAAATTTGATTGACATGGCACTCGGCTCAGGGAAAATAATTTTTAAAAAATACCCTTTTTTCTGTTGTTCTTTGATGGAAAAAACACATTTTTTTGGAAAGGGGTTCGGGGCAGAGTCCCAATATTCCGGAGAAGAAAGTTAATTTCCCTGCGCGCGGTCGTTAGCTTGACAAATAAGGCATCATGTATTATAATATACAAGTCGGAAAGAACAATGCTGGGCACCGCTTTTCTTTGGCGGGCGCGTTGGCAGAAAATACTTCCGAGGTGTAACTCAGTTTGGTAGAGTGCTTGGTTTGGGACCAAGATGCCGCAGGTTCGAGTCCTGTCACCTCGACCAGAAATGCTCCCTCACTACTTTTGGGGCTCAAAGAACAACGAATAGTGAATAGAGAATAGTAATGCCCTTCCGGGTGCTTCTGTATTATTCTCTATTCACTATTCGTTTTTTAGACGTTTTGCTTCAACAATCAAAGACAAACCACAGGCTTGCTGCGGTTATCATGAAAAGCAGTGGGTGTAATATAGTGTCATACAAAGATGGAATTATGATTCTCAGCCGACGGCTGAGCGAACGTTAAATAAATTTGTTTGATTATCGCCTTCGGCGATTGAATAAGGTTCAAATTTATAGTATAATAAACCAGCAGAATGATTGATTCTGCCGATTTGTAAAAGGTTGGGTTGCCAATGAAAAAAATTCTGGGATTGATAAAAAAAGAGCTGATGCTTACCATCGCCGTACTGGCAGCATTAATCTCTCTGCTGATCACACCACCCTCCGAAAAGTTGCTCTCTGCCATTGACTGGCATACTCTGGGCACACTGTTTATGATGCTGACAGTGTTAGAGGGCTTTAAAAAGGAAAATATCTTTCGTCCTGTGTTGCGGCTGGCAGGAAAAATCCGCTCCATGGTGGGGCTGTCTATGTTCCTGGTTTTTTCGGTGTTTTTTTCCTCCATGTTTGTAACCAACGATATTTCACTGATTATTTTTGTCCCGCTGACCATCATTCTGTTCCGGGCAGGAAAAAAGGAATCCTACATTCTTCCCGTTATCACAATGGAAAACATTGCCGCTATCCGTGGATCCATGCTGACGCCCTTCGGCAGCCCGCAGAATCTGTTTATTTTCGGGCAGTCAGGGGTATCTGCCTGGCAGTTTATCCTGTATATGCTGCCTATCTGGCTGATCTCCGGCGGCTTTCTGGTGGTTTTTGTACTCTTTCTATTTCGGAAGAATATCCGGGAAAAAACCGACGTATCCCATGACGATGTGGCAGGCACCTGGCAAAAAGAAGGAAAGGTTCGCCGTATTGCCTACCTGTGTATGTTTGTCTTTGTATTGGTCACCATCCTCAGCAGGACGGAATACTGGTGGATTGCAGCTATCTGTGTGGCGGCCGCCGTGCTGATAACGGACAGAAAAATTCTTCTCAAAACCGACTATGTACTGCTGCTGACCTTCCTGTGCTTCTTCGTGTTTTCCTCTTCGATTGCTGCCAATCAACAAATCTCCGGCTTTCTGAGCAGTGCTGTGGCACATCATGAATACGTCTGGAGCATCCTGCTCAGTCAGTTGATTTCCAACGTGCCTGCATCGATTGTGCTGTATCCCTTTGCAGAAAACAAGGGCGCTCTGTTATATGGACTGGATTCAGCAGGACTGTGTTTTCTCATCGGTTCCCTGGCGTCAGTCATCAACTACCGGATCTATGTCCGGGAATATCCCGGCAAAGGAAAAAAATTTCTGCTGGTTTTTACCGGAATCAGCCTTCTGTTTTTTGCCTTTGTGGCCATTCCCGGTTATTTTATCAGTCTGAATCCGCTGTAGCATTAAAGTATCTCTGATCAGTCATACCCTGCGGCTCAGCAATCATATTCTCCATATTCGCAGCCGGCATTCCGGACATCTATGTCGTCAATCAAAACCAGACCGTTTTTTCTCTTTTCCAACAGACGAATGCGTCCGAAGCCGTTTCCGCCGTTCCAGAGGCGGTTGTGGCGCTTGCGGCCATCCGGAGCCTCATAATTGACCCACAGCATTTCTGATTTCCGACAAGTGATGTCTGTCAGCATAATAGCATGGCGGTTTTCCTGGCGGACGTGCCAGACAATGCTGTGCTCCGTTTCCCGGCAGGAAAAAACTGTCCGGGGAACAGTCCAGAATTTTGAAAAATTAAACTCATATTGTCTGCCCTCATAATAAAAAGCACCCAACAGCTTATTATCCAGGGGCAGACAATATATTTTTGGCTTTCCCCCACCGATATCAAAAACACTGTTGGTCAGTTTTCTTCCGGTTTTACGGCTGGTCAGATGACAGGAGGAAAGCCACAGCCAGGGACTGGTAAAATCTCTGCCCCAGTTTTTGTCGGCATAGCCGTAAGAGGTTTCCGGGGTCACCAGATAGGTTTCTCCGTTCAAAATCATTTCTCCTTCATAGAGCGTTTTCATCCCCTCAGCGTGCCAATACATTTCAAATGCCTTGATCCTGCGAAGCGGCCGACTGGCACCGTATCCTACATGAAAGGCAATTTCCTTTTTCATCCGCAGATTCCAGGAGAGAGAACCTGCGTCGCTCATATATTCCGGATGGGCATCCGCCTCCTGCGCTGCCACAGAAACGCTGCCCCTGAGCATCGTATCTGAAGAAAAACAATCCTCCGCCTGAACAGAATAAGGAGCTTTCCCATGAATCACAGCCTGATTGATGCCAAAAAAGCGATGCAGCTGACAAGGCGCGCTTCCCCAACAGCCGGCTTTCACCATAAGATAGGAGGGACGAACACCGTTTTGCTGATTCTCGGGAAGTTGGCCAAACACAGGCGCATCCCCGCCAAGAGCAGGATTACAGAAAAAAATTCAATAAAAAAGGGACGGGCTTCTCCTGTGCGCTGATTGACAGCCGTAAAGGAGTGCCACCACCAGTCGTATCCCCTGTGCCGGAAGGAGCCGGTCAGCATCCATTCGTTTCTGGAAAGGTCGTGTTGATTAAACATTTGCCGATACCTCTTTTCTGTAATTGCCTCATTTCCTTGTTTGCATCATACATTTTTCACAGCAGCTTGCGCTGCTGTAAAGGGAGCAGGATAAGTTGGTGGCTTCGCCCCCAAGCCCCCATTGGTATTTCGCTGTCTGCGAACAGCGACTTAGGGGGACTTTTGCGAAAAAGTCCCCCTAAGAACCCCGAAAACGCATTTTGCGAAGCGTCCTTCCGGGCGGGGGGGGGAACGCCGCGGGCGGCACATTTTCTCTGTCGGACACCTGTACAAACAGGCGGGCAGTGCAGCTTTTCGCAGCTGTACTGCCCGCCTGAAGCTTATCCGGCGTAATTCAATCGGATCCGCAGCGTCATCGCGGTTTCGTTTTTGAGCAGCGACACACTGCCTGCATCAATCTGATGCTTTTGGTCCAACCGGCGGTTGGCACTTTCGATCCAGAAGTAGAAACGATAGGGAGACTGATAAAACAGCTTGTCTACATATTCCGAAAAGGTCATTTTGGAACCAAGCCGGAGCGGGAAATAGGTTTTCTTGCCCTGGGCACACCTGACCAATGCTTCCACCACCGTTTTCTCGGCGGCAGCATCAAAATCCTCCACCAAGGCACCTTCCACATAATAGTAGTTCATGCTTTTGGAGGTACACATCGGTACATAAAAATTATATCTGGACAGGGGATCAATATCCTGGCTGTTTTCCGTTTCCAGAATCGTCGTAATATGATCGCTGATGGTATGGTTGATACCGATTCCTTCGGTCGTCAGATTGAAATATTCATAGCTGATCATGCCGTCCTTGTCGTTATCATCCCAGGTGGGATCCAGATGATACCAATCACCGTTCAGCTCAACCACATTCCACATATGAAGAATGCCCTCTGCTTCCCCGCGGATCATGCTGCAGGGAATGCCCACTCTAGTCAGCAGCAGCTGCATAGACTTGGCATAGCCTTCACAGACGGCCTCTCCCTCCACCAGCGCACCATAGGCCGTAAAATACTGCCAGCCGTCCGCTGCGGAGCTAATGCCGGTTTTATAGGAGCAATTGCTCAGCAAAGCGTCATGAATTGCCTTTTCCCGTTCGTATTCCGTTCTGCCCTTTCCTACGGAATCCAGGATAGTCCGGACCCGCTGGTTAAACACGCTGATGTATTTTTCACAGTCATCTGACGACAGAACAGAATAGAATTCCACAATGGTGTGATTGTCCACATAGGCATAACCAAACAGATTCTCGATCCAGAAGATTTCGGGATAATCATGAATAAAGGCATTGACCACCTCACGGATATCAAACTCCGAAAGCTGGTGGTTGCGGATGGTAATCCTGGAAATCCGGTAGCGGCCGTTTTCATCGGCTTCGTTGGTCACGGAATAGACACTTTCCTTCAGACGATGATACAGTTCCTTTTTCTTATCCGTTTCCAGCGCATCATAAGCGTAATGAATGGGCACAAAGGTATAGCTGTCATCCGTAACATCCAGCACCTTCCGGTCAATGGGCGCATACTCCGCATCGTCCTGCATGGTGCCGCTGATCATGACCGCTTCAATGTCCCGGTAGCTTTTTCCTTCGCCGTCGGACGCATTCATCATTAACAGAATACACGCTGTCACCAGGGTCAGGGCAAATCCAAAAAACAAAACATACAGGGTATTCGATACTATTTTTTTCATCTTCTCCCACCCTTACCACATGATTGAACAGCCGAGGCAGACAGACTGCATCAGCCCTGTTTGACAGGCTTGGTTCCGCTGCTCTTGCTCTGATAAGCCTTCAGACTCTGACGTGTTTTCTTCAGAGAAGCCAGATTGGCCGACAATTCATCGTCCGCCTTTTTCATCATGTTGTCGATGTATTGATTGGCTGCCTGCTTGATTTTGGCAGCCTCTTCATTGGCCTTGGCAATGATTTCAGATGCCCGCTGCTGTGCCTGACGGGTGATCTCACTGCGCTCCACCATGGATTTTGCTCTTTCCTCTGCCTGCTGAATCATGGTTTCGGCCTCTTGCTTGGATTTTGCCAGTATATTGCTTCTGTCTGCCGCAATAATCTTGGCCTGACGAACCTCCTGGGGCATATTGGTGCGCATTTCCTCTACAATTTCCTGAATTCGTTCCGCATTCACAACTTTTTTGCCGCCGCTGAGAGGCATTTTAAAGGCACTGTCCACAATTTCCTGCAATTCATCGATCAACATTTCCAGTTTCATTTCATCTGACTCCTTTGTTTTATCCGTAATAAGATTTCATCCTTAATTTCCTCCGGTACGAAGGTAGAAATATCTCCTCCCAACAAACCAACCTGTTTGACAATACTGGAGCTAAGAAACATATTTTCCGCACTGCTGGTCAGAAAGACCGTTTCCAGTGTATCATCCAGCTTACGATTGGTCAGCGCCATCTGGAACTCATATTCAAAGTCCGACACCGCCCGCAGACCCTTGACAATGGCGGAAGCCCCCTTCTGGGCAGCAAAATCCACCAGCAAACCGTCAAAGCCTGCAATTTCCACGTTGTCGATTCCCTGAGTTGCTTTTTTCAACAAGCCTGTGCGTTCTTCTATGGTAAACCACGGCTTTTTTTCCATATTCACCAGTACGGCCACAATCACGTTATCAAACAGCTTGGCAGCCCGTTTGATAATATCCAGGTGACCCACCGTAACCGGATCAAAGCTGCCGGGATAAATAGCGGTTGTCATAGTCCTTCCACATCCTTATCGGAATATACGGTAATCATAATCTTGCCGTAGCGATACTGTTTTTTGATCACAAAGTTTTCAACGGATTTTTCCAGCGTTTCCTCTGCAGGATGCTCACAGATAATCTTCCCGCTGGAATTCATCACTGCCGGTAGCAGCTTCAGCGCTTCCTGCAGCAGTCCCGTCTGATACGGCGGATCCAGATAGGCAATATCGAATTTTTCGCCGCAGCGGGCAAGAAAGGAAAGTGTATCCGAAGGAACCACCACTGCCCTGTCCGTCAATCCTGTCAGGGACAGGTTTTTCCGGACCGCCTCAAGGGATTTCCGGCTGCTGTCCACAAAAACAGCCGACCGTGCGCCGCGGCTCAGGGCTTCAATTCCCATCTGGCCGGAACCGGCAAAGGCATCCAGAAACGTTCTTCCCTCTACCGAAAACTGGATGATGCTGAACACGGACTCCTTGACGGTATCCGTTGTGGGACGCACATCGTAGCCGGCAGGGGTTATCAGCTTTCTGCCCCTGGAGGAACCTGTAATCACTCTCATAGCTTCACTTTCCTTATTTCAAGCGGTTTTTTCTGCACAGCCCTCCGGCCGACAGATAGCCATAATTTATTATAAAAGATTGGGCAAAATTGTCAATCGACTTTTTGCATAACATTCTACTGAATTATCAGTGTTTTTCGTTATCATTTCCGCTGCTGTGAAAATGGCGGTAGACTGCCTCTGCAGCAGGACGATTCATCGTGTCCACCTGCAGCAATTCCTCTATCTCCGCTTCGCTGATCCGGCGAATGGTCTTGAAATACTGCAGCAGCGCCTTGGCACGTTCCGCTCCGATGCCGGGAATACCGGTGAGTGAAGATGACAGTGTCCGTTTTTTCCGGGCAGTCCGATGATATCCGATGGCGAAACGATGCACCTCATCCTGAATGGTAGAAAGCAGCGTAAAAGCCTGCCTTCTGGAGGTGATTGCAATTTCCCTGCCCTCATCCGTTACGGCTCTGGTGCGATGCTTGCTGTCCTTCACCATGCCAAACAGCGGAATCTTCACCCCAAAGGACTCCAGTACCGGGCGCACCGCCGATACCTGGCCTTTGCCGCCGTCCAGCAAAATCAGATCCGGCAGTCTGCCAAAGCCATCCTGGGTATCAGCCTGGAGCCGATATTCCTCCATCCGCCTGGTCAGTACCTCCTGCATGGAGGCATAATCGTCCTGACCGGAAAAGCTCTTGATGGTAAAACGCCGGTAGCCGCTTTTATAGGGTCTGCCGTTATGAAAAACCACCATACCGGCCACATTTTCAGAGCCCATCAGATTGGAGATATCATACGACTCAATCCATTCCGGTGGATGCTCCAGTCCCAGCAGAGAAGCCAGTTCATCCAGGGCAGAAAGCTCATATCCCAGGTGTCCCCTGCTCTGGGCACATTTTTCGGCGGCATTCCTGCGGCACATTTCCAGAATCTTCTGCTGTTCTCCTTTTTGAGGATACAAAAAGCGAACCTTCCTGCCCCGCAGCTCTGACAGCCAGCTTTGCAGCAGCTCATCATCCTCCGGCTGTGCGTCGAGAGTAATCACCGGTGGAATATGCTCCCGCATGGAATAATACCGTTTCAGGAATTCCCCCCGGGCAAAGGCTTCATCCGACTCCTTGCCAAAATCACGGATCAGAAAGTCCTCCTTGTCATAGAGTCGTCCCTGATCGAAGCGCAGTACCGAAAAACACGCGTCCTCCCCTTCCCTCATCATGGCAATCACATCCTGCCAGGGAATACCGGCCGCTACCACCTGCTGCTTTTCTGTGATGCGCCTGACGGCCTGGATACGGTCCCGCAGCCTGGCAGCCATTTCAAAATCCAGGCTTTCCGCTGCGGCATTCATCTGCTCCGTCATGGTGCGGACAGAATCTCCGTCTCCTTTTTTGAGAAATTCCACTGCCGCTTCCACCCGTTCCAGGTATTCCTTCAGAGAAACCTTTCCACCGCAGGGGGCGCAGCACTGTTTGATATAATAATTCAGGCAGGGTCGTCCTTTTCCCAGGTCCCGCGGAAACACCTTATGACAGGAGGGAAGTCCAAAAATCTTCAAAGCGCTGTCCACCGCATTCTTCGCTGACCAGGCACTCATATAGGGGCCAAGATACTCGGCACCGTCCTGTGTTTTCTGCATCACAAAGCTGATTTTTTTCCACGAATCTGCGGAAATCCGGATATAGCTGTATCCCTTGTCGTCCTTCAGAAGGATATTATACTTCGGCTTATGCTGCTTGATCAGACTGCACTCCAGCACCAGCGCCTCAAACTCACTGGCACATAGAATATAATCAAAATGGTCCACGTTTTCCACCATGCGTCTGACCTTTTCAGGATGATGCTTTCCCGATCCAAAGTACTGGCTCACACGGTTTTTCAGTGCCTTGGCCTTGCCGATATAGATGATTTCCTCCCGTTTATTTTTCATGATATAGACGCCCGGACTCAGCGGGAGTTTCATTGCCTTTTCGCGCAATTCCCGTAGCTCCATGAGAAATTTCCCGCTCCCTTCCGTTTTGACAATGCTCGTATGGCATCAATATTTGATGGTAAGAATACAGCCGGAGGAGCTAACGGAATAGGAGATTCCTCCATTGATATAATCGATATCAAAAATCCGCTGGTTGGTAATCAATTCGTCGACTGCTTCCTCCAGCAGCTCCGGAGAAGAAAACTTTACCGAAAAGCTTCCGTCCGCCCGCAGCATATCCGAAGCGTACTGGATATAGCTAAAATCATACTGTTCGAAATACAAACCGCAGTAGCGGAAATAATTATATCTGGTACCGTTACAGACAGGCACCGGCAAATCCTCATCCTTGCGATGGGTGTATGCCAGATCGTTTTCCGAAATCAGAAAATAATCATAGGTTTTGGCGCTGGCACCGTCCGATTTAATCGGATCGTCCCAGGTTGCATCCACATAGTAATAATCTCCGTCAAGGCAGACATAGTTCCACTGATGAGGACCCTCCTCTGAAATTCTGGTGCCGTTCACTCTGCCGGACTCAATGCCCAGCTCCTGCATCATCAGCTGAAAGGCCGCCGAATAACCGGAGCAAACCGCTTTTCCCTCCACCAGACAGCCATAGGCCGTGGAAGCGCTCAGCAGTCCCTTGCTTCTGCCTGTCATCACCAGAGAAAGAGTCTCGCTGTCATAGGTCGTCTGGTCAACGATATAATCATGCACCAGTCTGACCTTTTCAAACACGCCGGAGCATTGACTTGCTCTGGCAGCCACCTCCCGGACCGTTTCATTCAGACGCTCCCTGGCCTGCATCACAACGGTCTGATCGTTGCTGAACAGATCCGGTTCGACACGGATTCTGGAATAATCCCCCAGGGTACGGACTGAATAGGAATAGTTCAGACCCAGCCAGAATATTTCGGGATGATCGTACAGCACCGCGTAGTAAACCTTTTTGAAGGTTTCGCTGTCCACATTTTCAAATTCAAACACAAACTCATAATTTTCCATTTTGGCGATCAGGCGGTTATACAGTCCCGTTTCTGCCTTATTCAACGTGTTCTTGACGGAATAATCATACCGCTCCATGGTATCTGTCACCACAAAATCGGAGGATTCCGGAGGAGGCGTCACAAAGACGTCCTCGGTAATACGATTCTGAGAGGTTTCTCCGAAATAGTTTTCAAAATGGATGCCGCATCCGGCGGGTAAAAGAAGCATCAGGGAACAAAGCAACACCATGCAGCGTGTTTTTTTGAACTGTCTCATGTTCAGCACCTCCGATAGTCTCGTCAAAAAGCCTCCAGAAAAAAGAACCGACAGCATCTGTCGGTTCCATTATATCAAATTCTCGCTGCAATTACAACAAGTCAAAAGGGTCTGTTTTTGTAAAAAACGGAAAAAACAGGCAATTTTTTTATTCTTCCCAGGCCTGCTTGAGTCCGGTGACCCGTTCGGCAATTTCCTCCGGGGGACAGGTCATCAGCTCTGACATCACACAGAAGCCGGCGGCACCGCAGGAGCGGACCGCAGACACGTTTTTCCGGGTAATTCCTCCGATAGCCAGTACCGGAAGCGGAGCGCTCCTGACAATCTCCGTCAGAAAGCCAAGTCCTCTGGGAGGCAGCCCTTTTTTGCAGTCGGTAGGAAAAATATGTCCTGCCACCAAATAGGAGGCACCCAGCTGCCAGGCACGGACGGCCTCTTCCCTGCTGTGAACCGACACTCCTACCGTAGCGAACCGTTCGGCAAGGGAAGGTGACTGTTCCAACAGCTTCAAAGGAAGATGCACATCACACTCCAGCAGCCGGGCCGTTTCCGTGAAGGAATTCACCGAAAACGCCGTGGAATACTCCCGGCAAACGGAGACACAGGATTTTGCAAGGGCGCAATAAGCCGGTTCTTCCAGGTGCTTTTCCCGTAAAAGGAGCCTGTCTGCTCCGGCAGCGGCAATCAGCCGGATGCGCCGCAAAAAATCATCCCGACACAACACAGTTGAAGTAACTACATAAAGCATAGCCGCCTCCGGTTATCCCAGACGGATATATTCATTGAAGGAGGGCTGCAGTCCGAAGCGGAAGAGATCCCGTTTAACCTCTTCTACCGAGCGAGGGTCAGAAATTTCAAACTGTTCGTCGCCCTTTTCTTCCTCTCCGGAGCGTCCTCCGATCCCCACACAAACGCCTGCAGAAATCTTGGTTGCCGCAATGTTCACCGCATTATCCCGGAAATCCTTCCGTTCTCTGGTGGAAATCGTGATGCTGGCATAGGGAAACAGTAGCCGGTAGGCACAGATCACCTGGAGCAGCTGTTCTTCATGGACATCCCGGGGATTCTCCTCCGCATTGTTTTTATAGGGACGCAGTCTTGGCACGGACAGGGCGATATCCGCATGGGGATATTTTTTCTGAATCAGCGTGGCATGGACTCCCACCGAAAATGCATCGTGACGGAAATCATCTATTCCCAGCAAAGCGCCAAAGCCGGCTCCCCGCATACCGCCCAGAATGGCCCGCTCCTGTGCATTGAAGCGATAGGAAAAAATACGTTTTCTGCCGGCCAGATGTACCTGCTTGTAGGTTTCCGTGTTATAGGTTTCCTGGAACACAGTCACAAAATCCGCACCGCACTCATGCAGATAACGGTAATCCTCCACATTCACCGGATAGATTTCCAGTCCGATCAGCGAAAAATATTTTTTTGCCAGCTTGACGGCTTCTCCGATATAGTGAATATCCGACATCGTGTGAGACTCTCCCGTCAGCAGCAAGACCTCTTTTAATCCCGTTGCCGCAATCGCCTGATATTCCTTTTCGATTTCCTCCGGTTCCAGCTTGGCTCTGGTAATATCATTTTTGCAGTTAAAGCCGCAGTAAACGCACTGGTTATCACAGTAGTTGGCAATATAGATCGGCGTAAACATGGCAATCGTATTGCCGAACTGTCTTCTGGTGAGCCTTTGTGCCTTTTGTGCCATCTGCTCCAGAAAGGGCAGCGCCGCCGGAGAAAGCAGCGCGGCATAATCCTCAAAGGTAATGCTATCCTGATCCAGTGCCCGGCGAACGTCCTCCTGGGTAAAAGACGAGAAGTCATAGCGGTCATAGAGTGCCAAAACCTGCTCCATCACCTCTGACTGAATATCATTCATTTTGTCCGACATGGTCATTCCTCCGTTTATCTCAGGAAATTCGTCAGGGGACTGGAAGCCTCTGCACCTGCTTCCAGCACTCTTCCCATTCCGGAATGATATGCCAGTCTGCCGGCTTCCACTGCCAGACGGAAGGCCTTGGCCATCTGACGGATATCCCCGGCCGTTGCGATAGCGGTATTGGCCATAACAGCCGCCGCACCCATTTCCATTGCCTGACAAGCCTGTGACGGACAGCCGATTCCGGCATCCACAATAATCGGCAGATCAATCTCACGAATCAGGATCTTGATGAAGTCTGCCGTACAAAGACCTTTATTGCTGCCAATAGGAGCCGCCAGGGGCATAACCGCAGCAGCACCGGCATTCACAAGGTCTCTGGCCGTATAGAGATCGGGATACATATAGGGCAGTACCACGAAACCCTCTTTGGCGAGAATTTCAGTTGCTTTTACCGTTTCGGCATTATCCGGCAGCAGATATTTACTGTCCCTTACCACCTCGACCTTGACAAAATCGCCGCAGCCCAGTTCTCTGGACAGTCTGGCAATTCTGACCGCTTCCTCAGCGTTTCTGGCTCCGGAGGTATTCGGCAGCAGTGTCACACCCTCCGGAATATAATCCAGGATATTTTCCGCACCGCCCACATTGGCGCGTCGGAGTGCCAGAGTAATAATCTCCGCTCCTCCTTCTTCAATAACAGCCTGAATCATTTCCAGCGAAAACTTTCCGGACCCGAGAATAAATCTGGAGTGAAATTCTTTTCCTCCCAGTTTCAGCAAATCTTCCATGTGATTCTTCCTTTCTTCAGCACAACAAAAAACGAAGCCCTTCGGAGCTTCGTTTTCAAAGACAGCTTACCGGATACCGCCTCCGGCAGGACAACAAAGCTCCCTTCACCGCTTCAGCGGTCAGGTTCAATGTGTAACGGGCACTACCCGACTCTCAGAACGATTCGATCGACTCCACAGTTTGTTTTCTATTTTCTTTTGCTTTTCTATTATAAATCTCTTTTTCCCGCTTGTCAACCACACAATCTTGGGGCGGGTGACCCCGCTGGACGTGTTCGCGGTGCGTGACCGCACAGGACGTGTTCGCGGTGCGTGACCGCACAGGACGTGTTCGCGGT
>CACYCV010000156.1 GCA_902772955.1 uncultured Ruminococcus sp. | reverse complement strand
CAGTGAAGTACAATCTTGTACATCATATTTATCATACGCTTTCGCTGTAATGCTATTTTGAAGGTTGCTCAACAAACTCCCTAACGGCCCAGAGAATTCAGACAGAGGAACACTGGCGATGCTCAGAGTGACAGCAGTGATAAAACTCGCCACTTTTTTTATGGCCTTATGATTTTTCATTTCTTGTCTCCCTCCTTACTTCGTAGAAAGCACAACTTTCCTTGATAGCTCTGCCCACGTCATACTGTTTAATTGTTCTCTCGCTGTATCATCTACAACATAGAACTGAATATCATATCGTCCTGAGTTATCTTTAGAATCGAGCGATATCGAAATTGAACGAGTATTTCCGCTATCTGAGTATTCACTTGTCACATCAACGCCAAAGAGTTCGAGAATCTCCTGCCGATTAGGTTCCAGCAATGTTTTATCCCAAGACAAGGTCCTATTTGCTTTGCCACTGCCTGAAATGATGTAATTGAATCCATCATAGCCGCTTGGCGCTGACGATTGTAAATCGTTGAAAGCACCGCTCCATCCAGTTGTCAGAACAATATTTTGTGATTGAACATAAAACAGAGCGCCAATGGATATGGGGAGATCCGGATATTTATCATGAGTTTTAGGCGCAGCCACAATTCTTAAACTAATATCCTCATCTATCATATCACTTGGAAAAATAATTTGGTATGTATCAACAGCACTTCCGTCACTTGATGGCGTTAGTGTGACATTTAAAACTTCTGTCAATAACTGCGCCCCAAATTCTACCGGATTTTCCTCGTAATCCGGAGCGTAAAGCTGGATAACAGATGTTCCAAGTATTTCAGAAACCTGTGCAGCACTTAGAGAAACGCTGCCTTCTTTATCCATCAAAACACAGGATAAGGTATAATCAATTGCTACTGGATAAACTGCTGAAGGATTGGACTTTTCATAATTTCTAATATCGATCTCAACATTAGATGTGCCCGTGTATCCCTTATTCACATTGACTGCGTGCTTGGATACCGAACTGGTAAGATAATTTGAGGAAAATTGATTCGTATCTTTTTTTCCGGTCGCAATAACACGTTTAACGCTGTTATGAGATTCTCCGTAAATTGCATATACCACAATACCGGTTAAGCTGAATACAGCAATCATCAGCCACACCGTTATCCAATACTTCTTAAAAAAACTGCGTATCTGTTTCATGCTGCTTCACCTCCTAACCTCTGTATGCAGAAATGTAAACGATATCTGTTTCCTTTTCATTCTTCGCTGAGGACTGCCATGATACCTCCAGAATAAAGGTTTTGAAAAACGGCTTTGCACCCCATCCAGAAGAATTTGTCACGCTGGGAATTTCATCACACTGCCAGTAAAGCGGCTCTTCATATGCTGTCAGCTTACTATAGGTACCATAGCATTCCTCATGATAGGTAGAATCCGCCGTTCCATCAGCCTTCATGTTTAGATATTTACCCTCATAAGCTTTTGAACTTTCTCCCTCGGCAAGGCAATTGCCCTTTACAAGCCACAGCTTTTCACCATCGTCGAGATCCTCACGCTGAGAAAAATTCAGCTCAATCTCTTTCCACTTTCCGTGAACTGTATATTCTACAATATCCTTGGTTGAGTTAGCTTTTGACTGTGCTGCAGTCAGCGTAGTGTAAGCATCAGCTTCATAGATTTTATAGGTAAAGGGATTATTCGTTGTATGTGCCATCTGAAGGGTGAAACGTGTAACATATTCTCCGGCTACACAAAACGGATACAGCTTGTGTGTGATTGGATCATCATTCTCATCTGTCTCTGTCACATCAATCTTTGAAAGTTGAAAGTATTTTACATCCTCTGCGTTTGCTGCTGTAATGTAAAGAAGATCCGGTGTTTTAATTGCCTGTAATTCAGCAAGTTGACGCTGATTTGTAAACCATGCTGCCACAGGTAAAGCTATCATTGTTGATATCGTTAGGACGAGTGCAAGCACTATCTGAATTTTATGAACGTTTGACAAAGACTGATATTTTTCTAATAGTTTCTTCATATGCACTCTCACCTCTACTTTTTACTCAGCATTGAGTTCTATCAAAATGAAGTCTAAATAGTTTCCTATATCCTGATCAGCATCATTGTATGCATTTGTCAGCAGATTACGAATATTTCTGTCATCCGCATTTTCTAAGTTCGTTAAGCTAGTCGTAATAATGCTTTCACTTAGGCCCTTAAACACATAATTCTTTGATGTGTTTTTTAAGTAAGTATAAATCGCAGTGCGATCAGTTGTGTTTGTTGATTTGAAAAGCGGATTATCCTTATCCTCGGCATTCTCATCTAAGATCATCTGCTCTAGTGTACTGACACATTGATATTTACACAAATCATTTTCTGTGATATAATGTTAATAGGTACTCTAAATTCAACATAAGGAGGCGATACCTATGGCAAGAACAAGGAAATATGTT
>CACYCV010000155.1 GCA_902772955.1 uncultured Ruminococcus sp. | reverse complement strand
GGGAGGAAGCCGCGGCAGTAAAGTCGGACACGCAAAACCGAGCGGAACGAAGTGGAGCGCGACGCGAACACGTCCAGCGGGGTCACCCGTCCAGCGGGGTCACCCGTCCAGCGGGGTCACCCGCCCAGCGGGGGCACCCGCCGGTCAAACAACGTCCGTCGGCTCATTTAAAGGAGGAATGACTGTCTCGCTGTCGATCAGCGGAATCTGCTCCAGCAGACGGGCTGTGTAGGTTTCGTCAACGTATGACTCGATATAGTCGTTCAGAACGGCAGCTGTCTTGCCGTCGCTGTTGCGGTACAGCACCAGATGGTCAACGGTTTTGACGTCGTCATACTGGAATTCCGCACGGAATATTTCCGAAAAGCCCTTGAGATCGGCAGGCTTTTTACCGGTTCTTTCCAGACCGGAGATTCCCTGAATGAAGTTGGAAAAATTGGTAAAGGTGACGGCATTCCCCTGGTGGGTGATGTTGACGACGATGGTTTCGTCATAACGTTCACTGTATTTCTTCTCTCTGGTGACCTCGTAGGTGTCGTGACGCTCTCCACTGTCGATTTTCATGATTTTGACAGCATCCGGATTTGGCTTCAGGATACCGTCCGTCAGAAATTCCTCCCGGGTAACGCCGTACCATACGGTCGCTTCGGCAGTGGATTGATAAACAATGGAACGTTCGGGAATCATCAGGTAGATTTTTCCGTCATCGTCCGGTTTTCCGGCAATGAGCCGGATGAACTCTCCCTTGTCTCCCTGGATGGTGAAGGTTTCATAGGGCTGATCCAGTCCGTAATCGGAAAGCTGCTCTTCACTGACATCAATGGCCTGTACCCGTTCGGCGGAATAATTCAGGGCGGCATCGGTGATGGTCTTGAATTTCTGGTTGTCACAGATATTGGCAGTAGGGGATGTCATCTTGTATTTGCCCAGATATTCCGTGACGGTGTTGAGAGTTATGGACAGTTCCTCCGGATAGGCAGTGCCCGAAACCTGTACGGATTTGATCTGATGAACGGGAGTGGTGAGCTCCTTGTCAAAAAGCTGCAGCTTTTCAAAATAAAAGCTGTCTACAGAACCCTTCTCTGCCAGGTAGACCTTTGGGTCACCGTCTCTTCGCAGATAGACGCCCTTTTGGTCAGGGGAATCGTTGCCCAGATACAGCTTGACAAGGGAATTGTCATCATAAACAATCTCGGCCGTTACCTTCGGGTTGTCCAGGCCGTATTCGGCATACTTTCCTTCATCTCGGCTGATGACTCTCGCGGCCTCGAATTTTTGGCACTGGGTGGTGAGATAATCCGTCATATCCTTGTCCAGATCCAGTTCGGCATGGTCCTGCATGGTGTAGATCACGTTGATGGAGGGTTCCTCTTCAACGTCTCCGCCGGAGGTCATCACACTGGGATTGACTTGGCGTTCGTAGGCCAGCAGTTCAAAGGAACCGCTGGCATTGGTAATGCTGATGGATTCCGCCAGACAGTCTTGCTTGTCATACAAAACAACCGCCTGGTTGTCGTTTTCGGAAATCTTATCCTTTTCGGAGGGCAGCAGAAGTACCGTTGTAAGGGCTGCTCCCAGCAGAATGACAGCGAAGCCGGCACCGATCAGGAGTTTGGTGTTCTTTTTCATGAAAGCATCCCTCCGTTACCGGTTTTTGCG
This sequence comes from uncultured Ruminococcus sp., assembly GCA_902772955.1. Classification (GTDB taxonomy): domain Bacteria; phylum Bacillota; class Clostridia; order Oscillospirales; family Acutalibacteraceae; genus UBA1213. Next base: position 8,686 of record CACYCV010000155.1, on the reverse strand, counting down.
CATCAGATATACGGTAAAGCCGATGCCCAGAATAATGATTGGAATCAGAGCGTAAACCAGGAAGCCGAGATTGACGGCTGTCTGTTTGTCAATCGTCAGATCATACTGAGAAATGACCTTTTCCGTCATGTCAACCCGGGGGATGTCACGATGGTTGTAATAGGACAGCATGGAAGACAGATACGTCTTGTTGGAATAGGAAGAGCTGAGATACTCTTTGTCAAACAGGGTGTAGCTGCCGGCAGCAATCACCGTGGAACGTGCTTCCTCCGTGCCGTAGGTTCCCTCTGCCAGAACAAAAATGTTGCCGGTGATGGAATCCTCCACATTCCAGTTTTCGTCATAGTCAAAGGGCTGTTCGCCGGAAAGACTGGTGGAATAGGACAGAAGGGGAAGGGCGTTATCTCCCAGACCGATGATATAGACAGGTCGGGTGCGGAAGTTGGAAATAACCGGGTTGGCGCTTTCGGAAATAAAGGCAGTGTGTTCGTCCGGAAACAGGTGGGTCAGCACGCCGGTGCAGGCGCCGCTGGTCTGCAGCCGGGTTTCGTCTGCTTCAAAGGCGTAGGAATGGCCGATTTCCAGGCTGTAGTGTGTCAGAAATGTATCCAGCTTCGGAGTGCTGATATCAGTGGGATTGGCCGCCAGAAACAGGGTTTTCTGATATCTGCCGCCGTTTTCCAGGAAGCTCTGGAGCTTTGTAATACATTCCTCCGAAAAATCCCCGGCAGGGGAGAAGATGACAACCATGTCGGTATTATCGGGGATTTCCTCCGTTTTGAGGGCCACCTCCGTGACAGTGTAGTTGTCATTTTTCAGGGTCTTGACGAAATAGGAATAATCCGCGTCCGTGTTGTCAGAAATGATGGCAGCCCGGAGCTGTGTGGAATTGGTGATCGCCAGAATGCAGTTATCCATGACCTGTTCCGCAGAGGAACCGGCAATATAGCGATAATCATCGGAATAGCTTTCAAAGCGGAACAGATCGGAAACGTGCAGAACACGTCTGAGACTGCCGCAGGATACCACGATATCGGTGGTGGTCAGTTCTTCGTCACTATTCTGCTCGGAGGCATAGGAAGGATTCCGGACCAGGTCCACATAGTCCACCTTGATTTTTCCTCCGGAGAGCTTCGCCATAGCTTCCGCCATAAAAGCGGTCTGCTTGCAGTATGGGTCCAGAGACAGGTAGGTACTTCTGTCGGACATAAAGGAAATGGTCACATCCTCCTGCAGGTTACGGGCAATGTCCTTGCTCTTTTCGTTCAGTTCGAAGGATTTCAGCGTGGTGATATCTGCTGTAAAGGAAGCGAATTTATCGGTCAACGTTGCGGCAATGAGATTCACTAAAATCACGCCGACGATGACCAGCAGCGACAGGACAGCGGAAAGGAGACTGTGACGGAACCGCCTGCTCATAGGTTTTTTGTCAGAGGCTTTTGCAGCGGGTGCCTTGTTTCTGGCAGATGCAGTTTCTTTGATTTCTGAATTGATTTTCTTCTTGCTCATGTCGGTACCTCCCTGTTATGCCCATCTTTTGCGGTCGATGACCCTGTCTGTAAAGAACAGAAAAAGTCCTGTGATGCTCAGAAAGAACACAACATCCGAAAAGGCAATCAGTCCCAGTGCAAAATTGCCGTATCTCGTCTGAAAGGACAGGGTGTTCAGCATATTTTTCAGCCAGTTCCAGGGAATAGTGGAGGAAATCGTATCAATCATGCTGATGATGACGTTGAGTGCAAAGGAAAAGATGGCGGCAATAATGACGTTCTCAGTCAGGGAGGAAACAAAGACCCCCATGGCAATAAAAGCGGATCCCATCAGTACCATGGCAAAGACGTTGCCCCAGAGCACGCTCCAGTCTGGGGAGGCAATGCAGGAGAGAATGATTCCGTCAATCAGATAGGAGCTCAGACAGATCAGCAGCATGACTATGGCAGAGAAAAACTTGGCGCAGACAATGGAGGGAATGCCCACCGGTGAGGTCAGCAGTGCCTGATCGGTCTTATTCTTTTTATCCTCAGCAAACAGCCGCATGGTAATCAGGGGAATAATGAACAGTACGATAAAGAACATACTCTGAAATACGCCGTACAGATTGGAGGTGCCGGTATAAAGGCACTGCAAATAGAAGAAGATTCCATTGAACACCATGAAGGCTGCCGCAACCACATAGCCCACCGGTGAGGTAAAATAAGAGGAAAGCTCTCTTTTGAAAATAGAAAACATTTCGTTGATCCCTCCTGTTAAGAATTTTTCCCGGAAATAATATCAAGAAAGAGATCTTCCAGGGAATGGCCGGCAGGCTGCAGCAGCATGATGTTGCAGTCTGTCTTGGAAATGGTTCTGTATATCAGGCGGCGGATATCCTTGTTGCTTTCCACCAGGAATTCAAAGCAACCCTTTTCTGCCTCCCCTTTCTTGGTGACATTGAGTACGCCGTCAATGTTTTTCAGAGAAGCGTAAATTCCCTGCTCCCGTCCCTCTGCCACGATACGCAGCATCTTGGTGCCTTTTCCCGTGCCGGTCAGCATATCCATCTGTCCCTGAACGGCAATTTTGCCGTTGTTGATAATGATGATCTTATCACAGACCGCCTGAATTTCACTCAGCACATGAGAGGAAAGGATCACGGTATGGGATTCACCCAGCTCTCGTATCAGGTGCCGGATCTCGATAATCTGTGCCGGGTCAAGTCCTACAGACGGCTCATCCAGAATCAGCACCGGGGGATCCCCCAGCAACGCCTGTGCCAGGCCGATACGCTGCCGGTAGCCCTTGGAAAGATGCTTGATGATGCGGTTGTTAACGTCCTCGATCTGAACCTTCCGACAGATTTCCTCCAGGTGCTGCTTCATCGGCAGACGGACCTTTTTCAGCCGGAACATGAATTCCAGATATTTCCGGACGGTCATGTCATTGTACAGCGGAGGAATTTCCGGCAGGTAGCCGATGTTTTTTTTGGCCTCCTTGGGTTGCTCCAGTATGCTTTTTCCGTTAATCAGCACTTCTCCGCTGTCGCTGGAAAGGTATCCGGTGATAATGTTCATGGTAGTGGACTTGCCGGCGCCGTTAGGCCCCAGAAATCCGATGATATCTCCTTTTTTGACGGAAAAGCTGACATTGTCCAGTGCCAGATGTCTTCCGTAGCGTTTGGTGATGTTTCTGACCTCAATCATGTTTTTCCCTCCTGTGAATCAAAGTCGATTTCCAGCACAACAGGACAATGGTCACTGCCGTAGATATCGGACAGAATATCTGCCCGGGTGATGCTGTCTTTGATGCGTTTTGACACCAGGAAATAGTCAATGCGCCATCCGGCATTGTTCTTTCTGGCATTAAAGCGATAGGACCACCAGCTGTAGCGTCCGGTTTCCTCCGGATGCAGATAGCGGAAGCTGTCCACAAAGCCGGACTGCAGCAGGGTGCCGATTTTTTCCCGTTCCTCGTCCGAAAATCCGGCGTTTCCCCGGTTGGTCTTCGGGTTTTTCAGGTCGATTTCCTGATGTGCCACATTCAGGTCGCCGCAGACAATCACGGGCTTCTGCCTGTCAAGAGCAAGCAGATACTCTCTGAAATCGTCTTCCCATTTCATCCGGTAATCCAGCCGCTTCAGTCCGTCCTGGGCATTGGGGGTATAAACGGTTACCAGAAAGAACTGCGGCATCTCCAGGGTAATCAGCCTGCCTTCGTGTGCGTGTTCCTCAATATTCATTCCATTATAGGTAACGGAAAGGGGAGTATGGGGAGTAAAGACTGCGGTTCCGGAATAGCCTTTTTTTTCGGCGCTGTTAAAATATAGATGTCCCTCCAACGGAATCTCAGCCTGATCCGGCTGCATTTTTGTTTCCTGGATACAGAAAAAATCTGCCTGCTGGCTGCTGACAAATTCCAGAAAGCCCTTTTGCATACAGGCGCGCAGTCCGTTGACGTTCCATGAAATCAGCTTCGTATGGATCAATCCTTTCTAAAAAAATACAGATTATATCACGATAAATTATAGCATATAACGAAACCGGTGGCAAGAAAAATCCACGGAAATCAAAGCAAATTCATTAAATTGTCTGATGATTTGCCATTTTTCCTTGTTTTCCGGGACCCGGCGCTGTCTTCCGGCGGCCCTATGGAAGAAAAAATACTAAAAAAATCTTCGTTTTAAAAAAATAACTATTGACAAGAGCGGAAACAGGGAGTAAAATACCCATAAACCGATGAGGAAGAGTAAGTAAACCATGAATTGCTTTTACAGAGAGCTGCGGGCGGTGGAATCGCAGCAAAGACAGCTTGGTTGAATGGGCTTCTGAGGGCGAGCGGAAACGACAGCGAAGGCTGCGGAGTATGCAAGACGGAGAGAGGACCTTCCGTAGAAGAGGTCGGCGTATGTCAGTACGCATGAGAGGACGCGTCAAGCGTCAAGCAGGGTGGCACCGCAGGAATGATTCCTGTCCCGGCAGTTTTGTCGGGACAGTTTTTTTGTTTTCGGAAGAAAGTAAAATGCCCTGTTCCACAAAACAGAGTATCTCACATTATATTTCAAAAAGGAGAAATGCGTCATGAGTGAAAACAAAATCCCCTACAAAATCTATCTGAGTGAAGATGAGATCCCTCAGGCTTGGTACAACCTGAGAGCGGACATGAAGGTCAAGCCCGCCCCGCTGCTGAATCCCGGCACAGGTAAGCCTCTGACCGCCGAAGAAATGAGCGGTATTTTTTGTGAAGAACTGGTTGCCCAGGAACTGGACAACGACACTGCCTTTATTCCGATTCCCGAGGAGATCCGGGATTTCTACAAAATGTACCGTCCCGCTCCGCTGGTTCGTGCATACTGTCTGGAGGAGGCATTGGGAACTCCCGCCAAGATTTACTATAAGTTTGAAGGCAATAACACCAGCGGCAGCCATAAACTGAATTCTGCCATCGCCCAGGCGTATTATGCCAAAAAGCAGGGTCTGAAGGGTGTTACCACCGAAACCGGTGCCGGCCAGTGGGGTACGGCACTTTCCATGGCCTGCGCTTATCTGGGTCTTGACTGTAAAGTCTTTATGGTTAAGGTCAGCTACGAGCAGAAGCCCTTCCGTCGCGAGGTTATGCGTACCTATGGTGCGGATGTCACTCCCTCTCCTTCCACTACTACAAACGTAGGAAGAAAGATCCTGGAGGCACATCCCGGTACCACCGGCAGTCTTGGCTGTGCGATTTCCGAAGCAGTAGAGGTAGCAACCTCCAATCCCGGCTATCGCTATGTGCTCGGTTCCGTGCTGAACCAGGTCCTGCTGCATCAGTCTGTGATTGGCCTGGAGGCTAAGGCAGCATTGGATAAATACGGTGTGAAGCCTGACATTATTATCGGCTGTGCCGGCGGCGGCTCCAACCTTGGCGGTCTGATTGCTCCCTTCATGGGCGAAAAGCTGAGAGGCGAAAAGGATTACCGCATTATTGCCGTTGAGCCTGCATCCTGCCCCAGCTTTACCCGCGGCAAGTTTGCCTATGATTTCTGTGATACCGGCATGATTTGTCCTCTGGCCAAAATGTACACTCTGGGTGCCGGCTTTATCCCGTCTCCCAACCATGCAGGAGGTCTGCGGTTCCACGGAATGTCCTCCACCCTCAGCCAGCTGTATCATGACGGTTATATGGAAGCAACCTCCGTGGAGCAGACGGCTGTATTTGAGGCAGCAGAACGCTTTGCAAGGGTAGAAGGCATCCTGCCGGCTCCCGAAAGCGCACACGCCATCCGTGTAGCTATTGATGAAGCGCTGAAATGTAAGGAAACCGGCGAGGAAAAGACCATTCTCTTCGGTCTGACTGGCACCGGCTACTTTGATATGGTGGCTTATCAGAAGTACAATGATGGCCTTATGTCCGATTACATCCCCACGGATGAGGATCTGGCTGCCGGCCTGAGCGCTCTGCCGGTTGTTCCCGGACAGGAATAATATTGCAGCAAAAACAGAACCGGTTGTCATGCGGCGGCAGGAAAAATTGACTTCCTGCCGCCTTTTTGCCTTTTGACAGATTGGTAACACCCGATGCCCTGTGCCGGGCTCCTTTTCGACCGGAGGAACAGTAATAGGGAAAATAGGACATTTTTTACAGACTTTTAAACAATCTCATGATATTTCGTCAATAGAATATATTGACTATGACGGCAAAAGGGTGTATAATTACACTAAATGAATGAAAAGGGAGTATTCTGTTCCGGTTGATGAAACTATTGAGGAACCCGAGATTTCCGTATGACTTTATAAGGAAGAATTCCCTTTTGATTCGTAAGTGAAAGGAGAGCAGATAACCATGGCAGCTTCTACCCAAAAAACAAAGCGCTCACCGGCCCTTGTGGCAGGAATCATCCTGGTTTTCCTGCTGTTGATTCTGACGCTGACGCTGGCGATGTTTGCCTCCTTTGATGAAGTGACCAACCGGATCGAAGCCGGAAGGGTGGATATCGTGCTGACGGAAACCAAATGGGATCCGTCAGAGGCAAAGAATATTGTTCCCAATGCGGTTCTGGATAAGAATCCGCGCATTATCAATAACGAGGAAACAGACGTCTACGTTTTTTTGAAGGTGTCTGTGCCGTATGGAAAAATGGAGGTTGAGTATAATACCGCTCAGAATGGGGGAACCCTGATCGGAAGCGGCAATGAGGTGCCTTACTACAAGTTTGTTGTAACCAATGAGAACCCGGCTACTCACGAACTCACAGACAGTGAGGATACCACCCTGACCAGTGCCCAGACGGTTCATTCCCGCTGGAAGCTTTTGACAAATTATCCGATCAAGAATACCACCAAGCGGTGTTACGAATACCTGTATGCTTATGTCAGAGAGGATGATGCAACAAAGCTGATGCCCCTGGCGCATGGTTTTACGACGCAGACGGCACTGTTTGACAAGGTGCATCTGATGAATTTCAGAGAGCGAGCTGCCAATCCGGCGCAAAATGATCCCGGAATGCCGGATCCGAACAGAAATGTCAGCATCCTGGTGGAGGCGTACGGAATTCAGGCCAACTTCCTGGCTGCCAATAACCAGACCAGTGACGATCCTGACACCGTATGGGGGATTCTTTCAGGCAATAGCTGATTGTTACCCCCAGTAATATGACAGAAAGTGAGATGAGAGGATTGAAAAGAAAACTGAAATGGATCCTTCCCGCTGCGGGGGTTTTGACTGTTGCTGCCGTTCTTCTCATTTTTGGATTGACCATGTCATATCTGACCGATACGGAAAGACAGGATAATACTATTACCATCGGCAATATTGCGTTGCAAATTGACGAAGGCAATTATGAGGACCAGAAGACGGTTGCGGCGGGAGAAGCACTTCCCAAGGCACCTAAGCTGATTAACACCGGCACTAATGACGAGTATGTTTTTCTGAAAATCTCTGTTCCAAAAAAGACGGTGACTCTTTTGTATGAAGAGGACACAACTGTGGAAGGAACGCTTTATCGGGAAGGAACTCCGGTAGGCGGCAGCACTGCGCCGGCATCCGTTGAGATTTTCAAAATGATTGCAGACGGGGCGAATACGGCTCCGGTTATACAGCACGACGGAACTACCGTCTATTTCCGCTACCATCAGGGCAGCGTGACCACTGCAGAACCGCCGGTCAGCACAGAGGGCTGGGTGTATCTTGGAAAAGGAGCCAGTCCGGAAACGGGATATGAAGATTATCTCTTTGGCTATAACAAGCGGCTTTTGGCGGTAAACGTGGAAGGACAGCCCAAGAAGGAAACCCTTCCTCTTTTTGATCAGATACAGCTCAAGAGCTTTATCGATGAACAGTTAGTAACCATTGACAACCAGACGAAAACAGACAGTACCGTTGAGGTGAAGGTAACGGCCTATGGCATTCAGGCAGACGATTTGGGGCTGAGTCTTCCCGAAGGAGAAACAATCCTGACCGATGCACAGGTTGAGAGTATCTACGGCATCGTACAGAGAAAGCAGGGTGGATCGTGATGACGAAAAAGAAAAAAATAGCCATCATCTCCGCTGCTGCGGCTGCCGCAGTGATTGCACTAAGTGTGGGGGTGACCTTGGCCTATCTTGGCAGAACCGGGTCCGTTGTCAATCACATTACGGTGGGACATGGAGACGGTGCCATAGAAGAAGAATTTTCTTCTCCGACAGAGCTGCAGATGATTCATACCAGCCAAAAGAAGCTTACCATTAAAAATACCGGTACCGTGCCGGTATTTGCCCGGATGTTTGTTGAGTTTTCCGACAGTGAAATTGCCGGAAAAGCCACTCTGACATACGATGGTACGGAATATTCCTGGGCTGCTCTCAAGGCTCTTCTGGCTGACCCGGATACAGCGACTGACTGGCGTTATATGGAGGAAAAAACTGCCAACGGTGAGTTGGGAGGTTATTTCTACTATACCAGTACGCTTCCGGTAGGTGAAGAGACGCCTCCTTTGTTTACCAGTGTCAAGGTTGAATATGGTGATGATGCCGAGGATCAGAATATTGATAAGATTCAGAATTTTGAAGTCATCGTTTACGGTGAATGCGTCCAGACGGTGGAAACCGGCAGTAAGACAGTCGGCGGAGTAGTCAACTACGGCTATGAATATCAGGACAGCGAATGGGAGGACGCCTGGAGGAGCTATCTTAAAATGCCTGCCGCTGCCGCTCCCTGAGGTGTTTTATTGTTTCTTAAATAATTCAAAATTGTT
>CACYCV010000154.1 GCA_902772955.1 uncultured Ruminococcus sp. | reverse complement strand
GCCATTTCCTTTTTGTAGGCCAGACCATGCTTGAAGAGCTGCAGGAAAATCCACTGTGTCCACTTGTAATACTTCGGGTCTGTGGTATTGATTTCTCTGCTCCAGTCAAAGGAAATACCCAGCGCCTGCAGCTGGCTCTTGAAACGGGCAACGTTCTTTTCCGTTACCTGCCTGGGATGGATATGGTTTTTGATGGCGTAGTTTTCGGTGGGCAGACCAAAGGCATCCCAGCCGATGGGATACAGCACATTATAGCCCTGCTGTCTGCGCTTTCTGGCGATAATATCCAGTGCCGTATAGGAACGGGGATGACCTACATGAAGTCCCTGTCCGGAGGGATAGGGAAACTCAATGAGGGCATAGAATTTTTTCTTGTCGCTGTCGGATTCCGCGTGAAAAATACCGGCTTCCTCCCATTGCTGCTGCCACTTGGCTTCAATACTTTTATGATCGTACTTCAAAACAAATTCTCTCCTTTTTCACGTTGTTATGCTTTCTGATTAGGGAACAGCTTTTCCAGGGGAAGCTGCTCAATGGCGGAAATATCCACCTGCTGACCGTCCTCCCACAGTCGTTCCAGACTGTAATATTCCCGGGCCTCTTCGGAAAAGACATGGACAATCACGTCCACATAATCCATCAGGATCCACGAATCCGAATGGTGTCCTTCAATATGACTGGCTCCGATATTTTCCTGATCCAGACGATATTCCACGTTATCCGCCAGCGATTTGACATGGGTGGTAGATGAACCCGTTGCAATGACAAAATAGTCGGCGATGGATGAAATATCCCGGATCTGGAGCACCTTTACATCCACGCCCTTTCTTTCACACAGGGCTTTGGCAGCCAATTCTGCCGTTTCCAGTGATGTCATGATAATTCCTCCCTCTGATCATCCTTTGTAACTGTTTATTTCTTCAACTTTGCCCACAATGCCGCCATTTCGTTGTAGCCGGCAAAGGTGTCCGGGGCAATGGTCAGCTTACGCTGAGCAAGATCGGCAATGGTAAAGGCCATTCCCTCCAGTACCGCTTCGTCCAGATTTCTGTCCGCCGCCTTACGCATTTTATCCACGCCCTCATAGTCACGGTCGGCACTGGTAAAGTCGGCAATGAAAATCACCTTATCCAGCAGCGTCATGCCTGCTCTGCCGGTGGTATGATAGCGGATGGCATCCAGAATTTCCCGGTCGTCAATTCCCAGAACCGTCTGAACATAAGCGCAGCCGGAAATGGCATGCCACAGCTTGGGAGAATCCTGTTCCATCGGAGAAAGAGTGATGCCTGCCTTGGCAATCAATGCCATCTGCTCCTCTGCCTCCGTTTCCTTGGTGGCATCGTGCAGAATACCGGCCAGCTCGGCCTTGTCCGCATCTGCTCCGTATTTTCTGGCCAGACGCACGGCCTCCTTGGCCACATTTTTGGAATGCTTGAAGCGGGCAGATTTCATTCTCTGACTGATAATATCCTCATAAAGTTTATATGCCATTGTCATCAGCTCCGAAAAATAGTATCCATACCTTTTCATTATAGCAAGTCTTCTGCCCTGTTTCAAGCAGGAGAACATATTTTTTTCGTAAAACAGCGGTTTTTTGGCACTTGAAAAGGGGCATGTCGTCAAACCAGCAAAAAGATCAGCAGATCATAAAAAGAATGGAGCACCACCGAAGGCCAGATGCTTTTACACTGCACAAGGCACCAGCCGAACAGCAGGCCCAGCAGCATGACCGTGACAAAGCCAAAGCCTGTTATGCTCGATACAAAGACTCCCTCCCTCAGCCAGATGGGAAAGTGAATCAGCAAAAACAGCACCATATTGACGGCGTATGCCGGAATCTGTTTTTTCTCGGTATCGGCACGCTTCATATCGGCATTCAGGAGAAATCCCCGGAACACCGATTCCTCGCTGATTCCCACCAGCAGGGCAATAATCAGTTTGGAAGGATGGAAGCTGCTGCTCAGTACCAGTCCGTGATTTCTGAACAACGCTCCTCCCACCACCAGCACGGCCAGCGGTACAGCCAGAGCAAGATATTTCCAGCAGCCCCGGTGAAAGGAGAACAGCTTTCTGTAGTCCGTCAGAAGCTCCTTGGAAAAATGCCGTATCAAAAGAAATGCCGGCAGTGTCCAGACAAGATTCTTGATCAGACCGTCCCGCAGCAGCGTCAAAGCATATTCATTGGAAACAGCCGACTGCAGCCAGGGATACAGCCAGCCCTCAATGACCGCCCACACCGCATATAAGTAACAGCAGAAAAGAATTTCCGCCCGCAGAAGTTTTTTGTTCCGACTCATACCGTTTCACCACCGTAACCGTATTTTTTCCGATGCCGCACCAGCAGAAAAAGACTGACGGTTAGTGACATCAGTTCGGCTGCAATAATTGCTCCCCAGATGCCGTCCAGTCCGAACCACAGCGGCAGCAGAAAAATCATAGAAATCTGAAACAGGAAGATCCTCAGAAAGGAAATCAACCCGGAGGAAACACCGTCATTCAACGCTGTAAAGAAAGCGGAGGAGAAGATATTCATCCAACCGATGAGATACGACACAGAATAAATCCGCAGGGCATTGGCAGTCAGCCTCATCAGATTTTCGTCATAGCTGACAAAAATCCCGGCCAGCCCTTCCGCAGAAAGCAGGGCGGTCAGGGTCAGAAGCAGGGAAGCCATCCCCAGCAGCAGCACGCTTTTTTTCAGAATTCCCTTCAGTTCCTTATAATTGCCGGCACCGTAATGATAGCTGACCACCGGTGCCGCACCTGCCGAATAGCCAAGATAGATTCCCACAAAAATATAGCCCCCATACATAATCACACCGTAGGTCGTCACCCCATCCCTGCCGGCATAGCGCAGCAGCTGGATATTATACAGCATGTTCACCACCGAAAAGGACAGATTCGTAATCATTTCCGAAGCGCCGTTGGAACACGCCTTCAGAATGGGCTTCCATTCCAGTCTTGTTCTGACAAGCCGCAGAAGGCTTTTATTTTTCCTGCTGAAATACAGCAGCGGAACGGCTGCCCCCACACACTGACTAAACCCGGAAGCCCAGGCTGCCCCTGCAACCCCCCAGCGAAACACAAAAACAAACAAAAAATCCAGCAGCATATTGGAACAGCCGGACATTAAGGTTATCGCCAGTCCCAGACCGGGACGATTGGCGGTTATCATAAAATACTGAAAGCTGTTCTGTATCACAAAGGCAGGCAGTCCCAGCAGCACGATTCTGCCGTATTCCAAGCAATAGGGCGCCATCTGTTCATCCGCACCCAAAAGATAGGTGACCGGTTCCAGAACGATCAGTCCGATGACGGTCAGCAGAATGCCCAGAATAGTTTCCAGATACACCATCATGGAAAAATAACGCCTGGCCCGTTGCGTATCCCCTTCTCCCAGGGTTTTTGCCACAATCGCGCTGCCGCCTGCTCCCAGCATGAATCCCACCACACCGGGAATCATCAGCACCGGCATAATCAGATTGACCGCCGCAAAGGCAGCAGCTCCTGCCACATTGGACACGAAAATCCCGTCTACCACGCCATAGATCGAGGTAAAAATCATCATCACGATGGTCGGCAATGTAAAGCGAAGCAGTCTTCCATAGGTAAAATGATCCGACAGTTGAATTTGATTCTTTTCTTTCATAAATTTCTTTCCGGTTCACAGAGATACAGGCCATGAGTATAAATATATTCCTCTACGCACAAAGGAACCAATCCCCGGATGCTCTCTCCCCTTCGGACGCTCTCTCTGATCTGGGTAGAAGACACCGTCATCACCTGTACCCGGGGCAGTGCCGTTCTGGCACCCAGGGTATGGAGAAAACGGGCGTGTTCCTGCAATACGGCCGCGTCGTCCTGATTTCTGGGGGCAGCGCAAATGGTGGCACAGGCAAAGAGAACCTCCGGATGCTTCCATTGCTGGATGGACAAAAACGAATCCGCTCCCGTCATCAGAAAAAGTTCTGCCCCCGGGTATTCCTGAGTCAGGGTCTGCAAAGTCAGATAGGTATAGCTGGGGCCCTCCCTTTTCAGCTCCATGTTGCTGACCTCTGCAAAAGGAAGGTTTTCAAACGCAAGCCGGCACATGGCCAGCCGATGCTCCGACAAAACGGCGCCCTGCTGCTGTTTGAAGGGAGAAAAAGAGGCAGGTATCACAAGAACCTTATCCAGGGATAAGGTTCTTGAAAAGACTTTTGTTAATTGAATATGTCCATTATGGATGGGGTTGAAGCTTCCCCCGAATACTCCGATTTTCATCACAGATGCTCCTTTGGAGCCAAAGGCAAAGGGCTGCGGCCGGCATCAATGAGCTGACCGTCTGCCTCCCTTTGCCTTGGGCAGTTCAATTTTAGGCTGCTCCGGATTCCGCCGGAACAGCACAAACTTGGCGCCGATTACCTGCACCACCTCGCTGCCGGTTTCCAGGGCAATCCGTTCAGCCGCCTCTCTGGGGGTCAAATCGGCTGTTTCCAGCACCTTTCCCTTGATCAGCTCCCGGGCGGTGAGTGCATCGTGCGCCTGTTTGATAATCGGGTCGCTCATGCCTCCCTTGCCGATCATCAGGATGGTATCCTCATTCATGGCCAGAGAACGCAAAAACGCTCTTTGTTTACTTGTCAGCATGGTTGATTTCCTTTCCGGTCAGCCCTGTGGACTGCCCATCTTGTTTTTTAACAGCCGGGAAAGCTCCTTCAGTGCCTTTCCCCGGTGACTCATCATATCCTTTTGATTATCGCTGAGTTCGGCAAAGGTCTTATTGCCTTCCACAAAAAAGATGGGATCATAACCAAAGCCGTTGACACCCCTGGGAGCATAGCCGATGCTGCCGTCACATCTGCCCTTGGCAAAAATCGTCTCTCCGTCAGGAAAACAGCAGCAGATGACACATTCAAAATGGGCACTTCTGTCCGTACTGCCGGACTGCATCATTTCCTGCAGCAGCTTGTTGATTTTTTCCTCATCCGTGGCATTTTCTCCCGCATATCGTGCAGAAAGCACCCCGGGTCTGCCGTCAAGAGCATCCACCGACAGTCCGGAATCATCCGCAATGGCGGGCAGCCCGGTTTTCTGACAGGCGGCTCTTGCCTTCAGCTCGGCATTCTCCTCAAAGGTACTGCCGGTTTCCTCCACCTCGTCCAGTTCCTTGCCCAGCTGCTTTGCCGTTCTGGCATAGATTCCCAGAGGGTTGAGAATTCTGTCCAGCTCCTTGATTTTTTTCTCATTATTGGAAGCGATGACAAATATCATAGACTCATTCCTTCTTTCACTACCGTTCAGCCGCCGTTCTTCCACTGCTCAAACCAGTCGTCGTCCTCCTGCGTTTCGGCAGCAGGTGTTGCGCTCCAATTGTACTTTTTGGCTCGACTCTGCCGCTGTTCGGCACGCTTTTCTTTTTCCAGACGCTCTGCTTCACGCTGCTGCCGCAGTTCTTCCTCGCTGGGCTGTTCGGGAGCCGTTTCCTGTTCCTGACTGGCTTCGGCAGCGTTTTCGGCATCGATCTGCGCCCAGATATCGGCGGTTGCCGGACGCTCCTCCCGGTTTTCTTCTGCAGAAGGCTCTTCTGTCTCCGGCTCCTCCTCCTGCTCCTCCACGCCAAACAGGGCTCTGGCAAACTGCTCCGGTTCAAAGGGCTGCAGGTCATCAATCTGCTCGCCGACGCCGATAAACTTCACCGGCACATCCAGCTCCTCCCGGATGGCCAGCACCACGCCGCCCTTGGCGGTACCGTCCAGCTTTGTCAGGACAATACCGGTAATCCCGGCAGCCGTCTTGAATTCCTTGGTCTGATTGACGGCATTCTGGCCGGTGGTGGCATCCAGCACCAGCAGCACCTCTTTATCCGCATCCGGCAGCTCCCGGTTGATAATACGGTTGATTTTTTCCAGCTCTGCCATCAGATTTTTCTTGTTGTGCAGACGCCCTGCCGTATCGGCGATAATCACATCACTGCCCCGTGCCTTGGCAGAGGAAATGGCATCAAAGACCACCGCGGCAGGGTCGGAACCCTCGTTCTGTTTGATGATATCCGCACCGGACCGTTCCGCCCAGATTTCGAGCTGATCGATAGCTGCCGCGCGAAAGGTATCGGCTGCCGCCAGGGTAACGCGCTTGCCCTCCCGGACAAATTTTGCCGCCATTTTGCCGATGGTGGTGGTTTTGCCCACGCCGTTGACACCGATCACCAGGATTACTGACGGCTTGGTATTCACCTGCAGCTCCTGTCCGCCCTTCAGCATTTCGGTAATGACATCCGCCAGCAGACCGTTGATCTCCCGGGGATCGGTAATTCCCTGCTGCTTGACACGCCGGCGCAGCTCGTCACAGATTTTTTCCGCTGTGGAAATACCCACATCGCCCATGACAAGAACCTCTTCCAGCTCTTCAAACAGTTCTTCATCAATTTTGGTAAAGGAGTTGAGGATCAGGGTGATCCTGCCGAAAATAGCGTCTCTTGTCTTTTTAAGACCTTCCTTGATTCTGCTGAAAATTCCCATCTTAATTCCTCCCGATTGTTTTTCCGGAAACGGTTCATACTATTATTCAATAAAATGTCCGAGAAACCGCGAGCAAATTGACGAATGCACAACACATCCGTTTTTTCATTTAGTGAAGTTCATTTTCCAGCAGCTTACGCTGCCGGAAAGGGATCAAGGTATATTGGCGGCTTCGCCACCAAGCCCCTGTGGAGTTTTGCTGTCTGCGGACAGCGACCCGGCGGGGACTTTTGCGAAAAAGCCCCCCGGGACCCCCGAAAACGAAATTTGCAAAGCATTCCGCCGGTCAAAGCGCACGCGCCTGCGAATCGATAAAAGGCGTGATTTATCCAGCGGTTCCTAAAATTGTTTCATTGAATAATCGTATCAGGCCTTCATGCCGAGCTTTTGCTCAACCTCGCCTACATGAAGCTCCAACAGCTTGGAAATACCTCTGTCCTGCATGGTCACACCGTAAAGAACATCGGCCTCCTCCATGGTTCCCCGTCTATGGGTTATACAGATAAACTGTGTATTGGCATTCATTCGTCTGAGATAGGAGGCAAACCGATAGACATTGACATCGTCCAGGGCTGCCTCAATCTCATCCATCACGCAGAAGGGCGAGGGACGCACCTTCATGATGGAAAAATACAGAGCAATCGCCACCAGCGCCTTTTCACCGCCGGACAGCAATTCGATATGGGATACAATTTTTCCCGGCGGCTCCACGGAAATATCAATCCCCGTGGTCAGGACGTGTTCCGGATCTGACAGGGACAGAGATGCCTTTCCTCCGCCGAACAGCTCTACAAAGGTGGCAGAGAAATGCTCATTGATCTGCCGGAAGCGTTCCACAAAAATTTCCTGCATCTGCTTGGTCAGGTCATTAATCAGCCGAAGCAGCTCGGATTTGGATTTTTCCACGTCTCCGATCTGCACCTTCAGAAACTGATAGCGCTCACTGACCTCCTTGTATTCTTCAATAGCGGAAACATTGACGCTTCCCAGGGCCTTGATCTTCTGCTTCAGCTCGGACAGACGGCGCTGTGCCTTGCCCGGTTCCTCAATGGGAACCGCAACGGTTTCCGCCTCCCGCTTGGTCAGCTCATATTCCTCCCACAGCTTGGACACAATCTCGTCATACTGCTTCTGCAAATTGGCGCGCCGCTCCTCCAGCCTTGCCAGTTCACCGCTGAGGCGTTCCCGTTCAGAGGTTTTGTCACGTTCCGACTGCCGAAGCTCAGCGGAACGCTTCTCCAGCGCCATACGCTGCCGGTTCAGGGATTCGATTTCCCTTCCCAGTACCTCCGAACGCTGTGCAAGAGAACGATCCTCCGCTTCCAGGGTTTCGATTTCCCCACGGATTCCTTCGTTATTGGTCTGCAGCGACTCCTCTTCCTCACGGCTGCGGCGGATGGCGTCTGCGGCATCTGCCAAGCGAGCCTTGGCATCCTCCAGACCGTTTCCGGCAGCCGTCATGTCCTTTTCCAGGGTCAGCACCGCAATTCTGGCTTCCTGTATCGTTTCGTTCAGCGCTTCCCGCTTCCGCACCGATTCGTTTCTGGAACCGGAAAGCACCTGTATCAGCTCTTCGTTTTTGCGGATTTCCTCTGTCAGGGCTTCATAGCGGCTTCTTGCCTGGTTCATGGCATCCGTCGCCTCCGTAAGCTGTCTGACGATCGTCTCCCGTTCGGTTCTGACATCCTGACAGGCCTGACAGGCAGCCTCCTGCTCCGCTGTGCGGCTCTTGCATTCTGCCGTAATCTTGATTTTGTTTTCATTGATTTCCGCCAACTCCCGGCGCATCCCTTCAATGGTCTGCAGCTCTGCGGAAAGGGCTTCTCCGATGGCCTTCCAACGTTCCCTGGCCTGTTCCGCTTCCTTCCCCCTCTGACGGGCAAGGGAACGGATGGTTTCAATCTCCGCCGCCCGCCCCAGCAGTCCCGTATTTTTGGAAAGAGAACCGCCTGTCAGGGAACCGCCGGCATTGACCACCTGACCGTCCAACGTCACGATCCGGAAGCGGTAGCCGTATTTTCCGGCCATCTCCGTTGCACAGTCCAGGTCACTGGCCACAACGATTCTGCCCAGCAGATTGGTCAGAATCTGACGGTAGCAGTCGTCACACTGACAAAGCTGGGAGGCAATGCCTACAAACCCCCGGCAGCTTTCCAGTCCGTTTTCACTCAGCTGCTTGCCCTTGATCACGGACATGGGCAAAAAGGTTGCCCGCCCGCCGTCATGCTGCTTCAGAAAGGCAATGGCCCGCTTGGCGTCCTGTTCGTTTTCGGTGACAATATTCTGCATAGCGGCACCCAGTGCAATCTCAATCGCCACGGAATATTCCTTGGGGGTCCGGATGACACGGGAAACCGGTCCATGGATGCCGGAAAGCGTTCCCTTTTTGGCTTCCTTCATCACCAGCTTGACACTCTGGGTAAAGCCCTCCAGATTACGCTCCAGGTCCTCCAGAATTTTTGCCTTGCCAAACAGCCGGTCGCTCTCCAACGCCAGCCGGTCGGCTTTGGACTTCTGGTTTTCCCAGGTCTGCCTGCTTTCGGCCGCTTCCCCTTCCTTCTGAGCCACCGCCTTACTTTTTTCGGCGTAGCTCCTGGAGCAGTCCCGGATCATTTCCTCATAATCGGCAATGATCTGCTGCAGTGTATCGATCTGGGAGGTTTTGGCTCTGATGGTATTTTCCACCGTCTCGGTTCTTCCGGAAAGGGAATCAATCGTGGCGGAGGAGGTCATGTATTGCAGCTTGCATTCGGATGCCTGTCGGTTCAGCCCGGCGATTTTTTCATTCATCGCTTCAAGTCTCTCTCCGGAACGGTCCTCATCCGACCGCAGGGAGGCCAGTGTCTGGACAGTCTTGTCCAGTTCTTCCCGTTTTGTCTGCAGCTTTTGCTCCAGCTCCTTCAGGAGGGCTTCCTTCCGGTGCATTTCCTGCCGGAATCCCTCCTCCGACTGCTGATACTGCCGGATCTCGGTGCGGAGCCGTTCCACAGAGTGGGCATTGTGCAGAATATCGTTCTGCAAAACGGATATTCTCGCCTTCTTGCCGGCAGACTCCTCATTGGCGGCGGTAATCTGCCGACGGATTTCATCGGCCCGGGCACTGCATTCGGTCTGGGTCTGAAAAATCCGTTCCGTTTCCTGCTGCACCTCAGCAAGGACAGTCTCCGCCTCATCATACTGTCCCTTGGCCACCGAAAGCTTGTCCTCCTGTTCCCGGATCTGCAGAGCGGATTTGTCCAGTGTTTTAAGCCAGATGGCAATTTCCAGCCCCCGTTTTTCTTCGGCATAGGTCAGATAGGCCTTTGCCTTTTCGGATTGAATCCGAAGGGGCTCGACTCTCCCCTCTAACTCCGTCATAATGTCCCGCAGTCGGACCAGATTGTCCTCGGTACGTTCCAGACGGCGCTCTGCCTCTGCTTTTTTATAACGGAACCGGGAAATTCCGGCGGCCTCCTCAAAAATTTCCCGTCGATCCTCTCCCTTTGTCGAAACAATAGAATCTATTTTTCCCTGACCGATCATGGAATAGCCGTCCCTGCCCAATCCGGTATCCATAAACAGCTCATGAATATCCTGGAGACGGACATTGGTATGATTGATCAGATATTCACTGTTGCCGGAGCGATAAAAGCGTCTGGTAACGGCCACTTCGTCTCCATCGTAGGGCAATGTTCGGTCGGTATTGTCAATAGACAGGGTGACCTGTGCATAGCCTGTCCGTTTGCGCTGCTGGGTTCCGTTGAAAATGACATCCTCCATTTTGGAACAGCGCAGTGATTTGGCGGATTGTTCCCCCAACACCCAGCGAATGGCATCACTGATATTGCTCTTGCCGCTGCCGTTGGGACCCACTACCGCCGTAATGCCGCTGGTAAAATCCAGCTTTGTTTTGTCGGGAAACGTCTTGAATCCCTGTACCTCAAGTCCCTTTAACTTCATTCCCTTTATCCTCCCCGACAAGCTGTCGGTCCTGCGCCTGTTCCGGCTGCCGGCTGTTTATCCCTCCGGCCATTGCGGCGCACAATACACTTCATATTTACCGAGACGACTGTCCTGACGGACAATGGCCGTCACCCCTGTCTGTGACAGACGGATGAGGTTTTTGCGCTTCTGCCCGATAAAGCGGGACACCGACGAAGGATGAACGAAGAAATCCGCAGCCCCCTGGACCACCCTGCTTTTTTTCATGGCTGCCAGGGCGTTTGCGTACATGATTTCCCCTTCACACAGTTCCCGGAAGGCAGGGTGATAAGCCCCTGCCAGACGGCTTTGCTCCAGGCTGTCGCTGT
This sequence comes from uncultured Ruminococcus sp., assembly GCA_902772955.1. GTDB lineage: Bacteria > Bacillota > Clostridia > Oscillospirales > Acutalibacteraceae > UBA1213. Next base: position 3,809 of record CACYCV010000154.1, on the reverse strand, counting down.
CATGCAGACCCAGCCGGATCACACGGATATTCCGTTCCTCAAAGAATTGCAGCAGCTCCGCACAAAGCCTCACTGCCTCCTCCAGGGACGGCGGACTATAGAGTCCCTGCTCATAGAGGGCAGAAAGCTCCGTCCCCTGCAGCACAACGGTAGGATAGATCCGCATGGTGTCCGGTTTCAGCTCCGCCAGCGCCGCAGCCGTCGCTCTGTCCAGCTCGTCGCTGCTGCCATAGAGTCCGGTCATCATCTGCAGACCCAGCGAAAAGCCCTCCTCACGGATCAAAGCTGCCGCATTTCTGACATCCTGGGCGGTATGTCCCCGGTGATTGGCCTCCAGCACTTCATCGGACATGCTCTGGGCACCCAGCTCGATGGAGGTCACGCCGTATTGCTTCAGCAGTGCCAGCACCTCCCGGTCAATGGCATCCGGACGGGTGGAACAACGGATACCCGCAAATTCGCCGCTCTGTACAAAGGGTGCGGCTGCCTTTAACAGCTCCAGCATATAGCTTCTGTCAATTGCCGTAAAGCTGCCCCCGAAAAACGCAATCTCCGCATTCCGGGAATTGTCTCCCAGACTTTCCCGTGCCGTCTGAACCGCCCGGATCACATCCTCTGCAGAGGGCTGCCGGCTCTGACCGGTAATGTCTCTCTGGTTGCAGAAGCTGCATCCATGAGGACAGCCGTTATGCGGTATAAATAATGCAACATTTGAATGTTTCAATATCCCATCAACTCCAATGCTTCTCTGGCGGCCTGCTGCTCCGCTTCCTTTTTGCTCCTGCCGCCGCCCCTGCCGATCACATTATTGTTCAGATGCACCTCCACCGAAAAGTGCTTGTCGTGGTCAGGACCCTCCTCACCGATCAGCACATAGCAGAGATGCTCCTCCGGATTTTTCTGAATAATTTCCTGCAGCGTCGTCTTATAGTCCTTGAAGGCTTTGGGACGGGGACTTCTGATCTCAGGCTCCACAAACCGCAGGATGAATTTTTTGGCCTGCTCCATTCCTCCGTCCAGATAAATCGAAGCAATAATCGCCTCAAAGGCATCCGCTAAAATAGACGGACGCTCATTGCCCTTCAGGTTTTTTTCACCGCGGCTCAGCTTCAGGCAATCGCCCACACCAAGACTTCTGGAAAACCGGCACAGACTCTTTTCACACACCAGGGAAGCCCGCAGCTTGGACAGCTCTCCTTCGGGCATTTCAGGGCAATGACGGAAGAGATAGTCTGACACCACAATGCTCAGTACGGCATCCCCCAGAAACTCAAGCCGTTCGTTACTTTTTACCCCATGACGCACCTCGTTGGCATAGGAGGAATGGGTCAGGGCGTTTTCCAGATACGAAAGATTCCTGTAATGATATCCGATTCGTTTTTCAAGCTCCTTCATTAGTCCGTTTTCTCCTCTTTTCCGGATTTCATCTTTTCCAGGCTGGCTGCAATCTTGTCATTTACATGATTGGCAGTAAAATCAATGACAGATTTCATCGAAGTCACAATAGCCTCCGCTTTGGCACTGCCATGGGCTTTCAGCACCGGCTTGGCGGCTCCGATCACCGGGGAAGCGCCGTACTGACTATAATCATAATATTGCTTCAGCGCATAGAGGTCTTTTTTAATCAGGCCGGCTGCCATCTTGGTTTTGAGATTCTTATAGAACATCTCCTTGATTCTCTTCATCAGTTCCTTGGCAACACCCTCATACATTTTGAGAATGATATTCCCCGTAAAGCCGTCTGCCACAATGACATCGCAGACACCGGCAGGAATATCCCTGCCCTCCACATTACCGATAAAATTCAGATTCGTCTGCTTCAGCAGCCGGAAGGCCTCATGCTGCAGCTCGCCGCCCTTATGATCCTCGGTACCCACATTGGCCAACGCCACCCGGGGATTGGAAATATGCAGTACGTTCTCCATATAGACAGAGCCCATGATACCAAACTGCAGCAGCATTTCCGGTCTTGCCTCCACATTGGCACCGGCATCAATCAGCAGTACCGGACCGTCCGAAGTGGGCATCACCGGAGAAAAAGCAGGCCGTTTTACGCCCTTGATGCGCTTGACAATCAGGGTTGCGCCCATAATCAGTGCGCCACTGTTTCCCGCAGACAGAAAAGCATCTCCTCCCCCTTCCGCAAGGGTTCGCAAACCTACTGCCATGGAGGAATCTTTCTTGGACTTGAGCACCTCTCCGGCATCGTCCTCCATGGTCAGGATATCCGGTGCATGAAGTATTTCCAGTCCCTCCAGGGAAAGCTGATGCTCCTGTGCGGTTTTCCGGATAATCTCCTCATTTCCTACCAGTGTGATCGTCAGATTTTCATACCGTTCCAGACAGAGACGGCATCCCTTGATAATTTCAAGCGGCGCATGGTCCCCTCCGAATGCATCCACCAGTACTTTCATTTTAACTGCTCCTTTATTGTAATCTGTCAAGAACACCTTCCAATGCACACAAAGCTCTTTGTGCATAAGCAGCCGCTCTCATTCTTTTGTCACGGATTGTTTCCTGCAGTGGAGGAAGGATTCCCAGATTGGCTCCCATAGGTTGGAAATCCTTCACGGCAGGGTCCGCAATATAGCGGGACAGCGCACCGATCATGGTTTCCGGAGGAAGAATCACGGAAGGCTCCCCGCGCAGCCTTTTGACAGCGTTGATACCCGCCATCATACCGGAGGATGCCGATTCCATATAGCCTTCAACGCCTGTCATCTGTCCGGCAAAAAACAGCTCCGGCTGCTCCCGTACGGAATAATCTGAAGCCAGCAAACGGGGAGAATCCAGAAAAGTATTCCGGTGCATCACCCCAAAGCGTACATACTCCGCCTGCCGCAGTGCCGGAATCATACCGAACACCCGTTTTTGTTCGGGAAATTTCAGATTGGTCTGAAATCCCACCAGATTATACATGGTACGGCCGGTGTTTTCACTACGAAGCTGCAGCACTGCCCATGGACGATGGCCGGTCCGTGGATCCCGCAGGCCTACCGGCTTCATAGGTCCGAAGCGCAGCGTGTCAAGACCTCTCTGTGCCAGAATTTCTACAGGCATACACCCCTCATAGACTTTGGGATTCTGCACATCCACATCATGCCGGGGTGCCCTCTCCGCACTGACAAGTGCGCTATGAAAGGCCTCATACTCTTCCTTATTCAGGGGGCAGTTGAGATAGGCATCATCGCCTCCCTTGTCATAGCGGGAAGCGGCAAAGGCAAAATCCCGGTCAATACTGTCAGCCGTAACAATAGGTGCGGCCGCATCAAAAAAATGCAGGGAGCTGCCCCACTGCTGCACAATCTGCTGTGCCAGGGCATCGCCGGTCAAAGGACCGGTTGCCACAACGGTAACAGCGTCCCGAGGAAGCCGTGTTACCTCTTCTTCAATAATTTCTATCAGCGGATTGCTGCGGATGGCCTGTGTCACCATCCCGGAAAATGCGTCTCTGTCTACTGCCAGAGCTCCTCCTGCAGGAACGGCACATTGATCGGCACATTGCATCAGCAGAGAACCGATACGGCGCATTTCCTCCTTCAAAAGACCGGCAGCACTGTCTGTTCTTGCCGCCTTGAGGGAATTGGAGCAGATCAACTCACAGAAATTATTGCTTTTGTGGGCAGGCGTCATTTTTTGGGGCTTCATTTCAAACAAACGGACAGGAATTCCCCGTCTGGCAATCTGATATGCCGCTTCACACCCTGCCAGTCCGGCGCCCAACACATTGATACTCATAGGCTGAAATCGTCACCACCTGCAGTTTCATTTCAGGTACCTGTCTGTCCCTTTCCGGAAAGCAGGTGCCT
>CACYCV010000153.1 GCA_902772955.1 uncultured Ruminococcus sp. | reverse complement strand
CGAATCGTCCCGCGCGGTCACGCGCCGCGAATTGACAGCGGAGGCACACCGCCGGTCAAAAAAGAACTTAAAGGGTGTTGCGAAGGCCTTTGGGATATTTGTTTTTCAGCCTGCCTCCGGAGCATTTGCCGAAGCCCAGAATGATGTCTGCTGCGGCTACGGCTGTATATCCGCTGCCGGCGCTGCAGTCGATTTCGTAGCCCTTGAGAAAATCCTCCAGACGGGGATCCTCCGGAGAAAGAGACAATACCCGACAACACCTGTCCGGTGAGGATGCCATAAACAACGCATGAGCAGGCTCCAGACGGTTCTTTTTCCACTCTCCCGCCAGTACTCCCGCCCGAATCACTCCCGATCCCGTCAGATCCGGAAGCTCCTCCGGAAGAAGTATTGCCTTGTCCTTGATTACCGTCATCCTTCCGGCGGGAAGCTCTGTGAAAATGGATTGCAATTCCTTCCGGACAGTTCCTGCCAAGGGATCCTCCCGTTCCCTGCCGCCGCGGTTGGCAGCAAGCACAGAGATTCCCTCTCCTTTTCGCTGCAAAACAGCCGCAAAATGTCCTTCGCCTCCCTCAAGAGGCGTAATCCGGATGCCGCAGGAAACCCCGCTTGGTCTGCCAAAGACAGGCGTGACAGCGCATGGCTCAAAATCAGGATGTGTTTCCAGAAAACGCTGAATCACGCCTTCGTTTTCCTCCCGGGAGAAGGTGCAGGTGGAATAAACCATCCTGCCGCCCTTTCGCAGGGCAATGGAAGCCGAGTGCAGAATGGAAAGCTGCCGATCCGCACAGGCAAGTACGTGTTCCCGGCTCCATTCCGCGGCTGCCACCGGATTTTTGCGAAACATTCCCTCACCGGAGCACGGGGCATCCACCAGAATTTTATCAAAATAGTCCCGGTGCTTTTCGCAAAGCACCTCCGGAAAACAGGAAGACACCACTCCGTTGGCAACTCCCATCCGTTCCATATTGGACAGGAGAATCTGTGCCCGGCTTCTGACCACCTCGTTGGACCAGAGAAGACCCTTTCCTCTCAGACACGAAGCAATCTGTGCGGATTTTCCCCCTGGTGCCGCGCAAAGATCCAGCACCTTTTCTCCGGGACGCACCTGCAGCAGACCGACCGCCGAGGAAGCCGACGGTTCCTGAACATAAAATGCCCCCGCATGATGCAGCGGAAGCCTGCCCATTCCCTGCGCCTCTCCGGTAATTCTGTAACCGTCCTCATAAAACGGACTCTGCTCCACCCCGAAGGGCAGCAGCGGCAGCAGCCGTTCCGGATCCGTTTTCAGACGATTGACGGATATTCCTTTATATGGCTCCTCTGAAATACCGGCCGCATAGCGGTCATAGTCATCCCCTAACAAATCTTTCATAGCGGACAAAAAATCCGCAGGAAGCTGGCACATAACGTCCTCCTTGATGTATGTTTTCCGGAAAACCGGGCATCCTACCCGTGAAGGGTGGTGATAATCCATGAATCACGATACCAAAAAGCGCAGCCGTCAGACCGAGGAGAAGCCTCAGAAATCCGGCAGCGACAACAAAAGCGGTCCTTCCAATCTGACCTGTCCGGCTTATTAAAAGCCGCAAAAGGCCGACAGGAATCTCCTGTAATACGCTGACAGAGAACGTTCCTTTGCCTGCCTTGATGACGCCGGCACCGGAACGGCAGAAACAATCTGTCAGAACAGCGTACCACGGATTCCTGCCGGCTACATATCCATCAGGATTCCAGTTGATTTTTACCAAAGGAACAGGGCAGCAGCTCTCCCAGTGTCATAACACGATACTCCGTGGGAGAAAGGGCTGCAATCACCACAAAGTCCCCGCCGCAGAATTCCGCCATTACCTGACGGCAGAATCCGCAGGGATAGCAGAAATCCGCCGGACTGCCGGAAATCCCGGCTCCCACAATGGCAATGGCCCTGAACTGCCGCAATCCCTGAGAAACCGCTTTGGAAAAGGCGGTTCGTTCGGCGCAGATACCGGCAGGATAGGCGGCGTTTTCTACGTTGACACCCGTAAAGATGCTGCCGTCCTCCGCAAGAAGAGCGGCTCCCACACGAAAGCGGGAATACGGCGCATAGCTGTATTGCATGGCATCCGATGCCTGCCGGATCAGTCCGGCAATCACTGCAGCCTCCATGGCGTTCTCCTTTCCGGACTTATTCCTTCACCACAATGGTTCCCTGAGGAGTATCCTTGATGGTAATTCCCCTTGCCTTCAGCTCGTCACGGATCCGGTCGGCCTCCGCCCAGTTTTTATCCTTTCTTGCCTGGGTACGCTGGTCAATCAGCTGCCGGATTTCATCATCCACACCGTCTTTTTTGACATACAGCAGACCCAGCACATCCGCCAGTTCCTGATACAGAGACAGGGCAAAGCGGCACAACTCCCCGGAGGGCTTTGTCTGGGGATTGAGGTTGGTATTGATATCCCTTGCCAGTTCAAACAGTGCCGTAATGGCATCGGCGGTGTTGAAATCGTCCTCCATGGCGCGAATGAAATCCGCTTTATGGTTCAAAAGCAGTTCCTGAACCGCCTTTTCCTCCTCCCGGAGATCGCCCTGGGAATTCTTTTCCAGGAAAGCCAGATCCTCACGGCAGTGATAGAGCCGTTCCAGTGCCGACTTGCACTGCTCAATGATTTCCACAGAATAGTTGATGGGGCTGCGATAGTGAGAGGACAGCATCAGGTAGCGGATGGGTTCATAGCCATAGGCATTGGCAACATCCCGCACGGTAAAGAAGTTATTGAGGGACTTGGACATTTTTCGGTTATCCACATTGATATAGCCGTTGTGCATCCAGTAATGGGCAAAGGGAACCCCGTTGCAGCATTCACTCTGAGCCACCTCGTTTTCGTGATGTGGGAAGATCAGATCCTGACCGCCGCAGTGGATATCAATGGTTTCACCCAGATAACGCTTGGCCATGGCAGAGCATTCAATATGCCATCCGGGTCTGCCCTTGCCCCAGGGAGAATCCCAGTAGGGTTCGCCGGGCTTAGCCCCCTTCCAGAGAGCGAAATCCATTGGATCCTCCTTGGTGTCACCGATCTGGATTCTGGCACCCGCCTCCAGGTCCTCCAGGGGCTGGTGGGAAAGCTTGCCGTATTCCTGAAAACGGTTAGTGCGGAAATAAACATCGCCGTATTCCGTGGAATAGGCAAAGCCCTTCTGCTCCAGGGTGCTGACCATTTCGATGATCTGCTGAATGTTTTCCGTGGCGCGGGGATGCACACTGGCCTCCCGGACATTCAGTCCCTTGGCATCCACCCGGTATTCCGCAATATATTTTTCAGAAACCGTCAGATAATCGCTGTTTTCCTCGTTGGCGCGTTTAATGATTTTGTCGTCGATATCGGTAAAATTCTGCACAAAGGTCACATTCATGCCGGCATATTCCAGATAGCGGCGCAGGGTATCAAACACACAGATCGGGCGGGCATTGCCGATATGAATCAGGTTGTAGACAGTCGGTCCGCAGGCATAAATGCGTACCTCTCCCTCATGAATCGGCTTCAGTTCTTCCTTTTGTCTTGTCATGGTATTGTAGATTTTCATGTTCCTTACTCCTTTTCCTGATGAATGATTGCTTCCAGAGCAGCACGAAGCTGTTCAATCTCACATTCCAGCTGACTAATTTTCTGCGCCACCGGGTCAGTGACATGAATCTGGTCAAGATCACTGCAGGGAGGCGGTTTGACTCCGTTGACACGAACGATTTTGGCGGGAACACCCACTGCCGTAGCATTTTCAGGCACCTCCGTCAGCACCACTGCGCCGGCGGCAATACGGGCATTATCTCCCACCTTAAAGGGGCCAAGCACCTTAGCGCCGGAACCAACCAATACGTTATTTCCAAGCGTAGGATGCCGTTTACCGTGATCCTTGCCGGTACCTCCCAGGGTAACCCCCTGATAGATAGTACAGTTATTGCCGATTTCAGCGGTTTCTCCGATCACAACGCCCATACCGTGGTCAATAAACAGACCCTTGCCGATTTTGGCACCGGGATGGATTTCGATGCCTGTTTTATGCCTTGCCCGCTGAGAAATATAGCGCGCAATCAGCTTCATGTGATGCTGATAAAACCAATGAGCCCGTCGATAGGCTTTGACAGCTTTATAGCCCGAATACAGCCATCGGACCTCCGTCCGGCTTCTTGCCGCCGGGTCCCGTTCCATAATCAGGTCTATCTCATCTTTTTTTCTCTCTGACATATCATCACCTCTTTTTTGACCGGGCGCGTGACCGCGCTGGACGCTTCGCGCGGAGTGCCTCCGCTGTCGATTCGCGCTCGCGCTCCACTCCGTTCCGCCCGGTTTTGCCGTGTCTAAACATTATTGTCGCGGCTTCCACCCCACACGGCGTTTACACGCCGCTTAAGGGCGGGTACATATTGACCGGAGGAATGCTTCGCAAAATTCGTTTTCGGGGGTGCGGGTCTCCGG
>CACYCV010000152.1 GCA_902772955.1 uncultured Ruminococcus sp. | reverse complement strand
AGTCCAGTATAATGTCGTCGATACGGAAACACTGAAAGCGGCTCAGAAGGATCCGGATTCGCACAGGGATCTTGTAGTCAGGATCGCCGGATTTTCGGCATACTTTATTGAGCTGGCCGAAGATCTGCAGAATGATATTATTGCCAGAAATGAAAATATATTATAAACGATTGATTTTTTGAAATATTTAAAGGGCGCGTGAAAAAAATAAAAATTTTTTCATGCGTCCTTTTTATTTAATATGTGAATTGATATAAAAAACATGAAAATGTATAATGAAGGACAAGAGAAGAGAGAAAAATCAGACGTTTTTCACAAATTATATTGTCTATAAAGAAAAATATATAAATAAATATATCAATATACGAATATACAGACACGAATAATCAGAACTTCCGCAAATTGCGGACAAGGGAGGGAAAACCATGGATTTAAATCATTTTACCTGTGAAAAACTATCGGATCATGTTTATCGTATCATTGACGCGTTGGAAGTGGCCACTTATCTGGTCATAGGTGAAAAAGAGGCTTGCCTTATCGATACCACCCCCGGAGCAGGAAACATAAAAGAATATGTTGAAAGCAAAACATCTCTTCCATTGACAGTGGTAGTCAGCCATGCCCATATGGATCACTGCGGAGGAGCCGGATTTTTTGACAAAGTCTATATGAAGGAAAGCGACATGACAAGCCTTGTCAAGCATAAATCCCGTTCCTTCAGAGCGGAATTCTTTAACGAACATCTTGGTGGTCTGAGTCTTACTCCTGAAGATTTTCTGCCCGTTCCGGACGAGGTATTTGTAGATTTTCCCGACAATACCGTTCTGGATCTGGGGGGTGTAACAGTTGAGCTCCTTCCCTTCCCAGGACATACGCCCGGAATGACCTGTCCGTTGATCCCGGAGGATCGCATCCTCATAATCGGTGATGCATGCGACGATAATGTCCTGCTCTTTGACCAGTTTGCTTCAACTGTCAGTGAGTATAAGCGGAACCTGCAGGAAATGATCGGACGGAAAGAGAGCTATGATAAGATCCTGGGCAATCACGGCAATTACGAATACCCGATGGAGCTTCTGGAAAATGTATTGGAATCCTGTGATCTGATCCTGACCCATAAAGATGCGCATCTCGCAGTGCATATGTTTGGCGAAGATCTGTACAGCGCCCATCCCATAAAAGAAGACGGCATGCGTATTGACGGAAAGCCGGGTAATGTCCTGTACGCTGATGAAAAGGCATGCTGATATGGCTTCTGCGGATCAGCCGCAGCAGTCATGCCGGAAATATCCTCATGTTTACTAGCTTGGCTGTGCCAGACCTATTACAGTATGGTCAAAGTATTTGTACTTGCCTGCAGCGTAATAATGAACAAGTTGAAATCGTCTGCAATTTATAATATATTAAATAATCAGAAATGTGATGGCGTTTGAAAGGACGGAGATAATGATGGGGAATTGTTCCATTGCATCATCCGGCGCGTTCAAGGCAGCTGTAATGGAGGCTGCTTTTTCCGGTATAATCGAGTTGGATCCATCGGGATATATAACGGAAATTAACGACAGAGCCATTTTGATGCTGAATTTCCGGAACAAACAGGTTATCGGCGAGCGGATCATAGATGTATTCCCTCTTATAGATAAACACATGATGGATGATGTCTTACAGAACGGTGAATCACTTTCAAATTATATGGTTAAGGATCGAAAAGACAGATTTTTGATCAATGTTGAACCGATCTTGGATTCAGGCAGTCTTTTCGGTGCAGTAATACTGATCCAGAAACTGCCGGACCTGGCGGCAGACAGTATTCAGAAAAGAAAAGAAGGCCTTTCGGTCCATCATTTCTTTTCAGGCTTTTATTACACTTCGGAAAAATTCCATCGCGCAATCAAAAATGCGATACTGGCTTCTTATACAGATGCTCCGATCCTTTTAGTAGGAGAAGATGGCACTGAGATCCCCGAGATGGCGGAATGTATTCATAATGAAAGTAAACGGAACAAGAATGGATTTGCTTCGATAGAATGCAATGCCATAGAGGCAGAAAAGATCTCGCAGCTGTTGTTTTCGGGAATGATGCCTGACAGTTCGTCCGGGGACCCTTCAAAAAGCATTGATGGGGGAACATTGTTTATCAATCATATAGACCGTCTCCCTTCAGCGATTCAATACCGGATCGCCCTTCTGATTATGGGAAAACATACTAATGAGAAGGATTTTTGCATTGCTCAAACGGATGTGCGCATTATTGCCAGTTCAAAGGAAGATCTGAAAAAATTGGTAAGGGAAGGACAATTCCGCGAAGATCTGTATTATGCTCTCAGTGCGATTACGATACGTGTTCCTTCTTTAAGGGAGAGGATGGAAGATCTTGAAGATATTGCTTATCTTTTTATTAAGAAATACAGTATTATGTATTCCAAACCCGTTAAGCTGACAAAAGGAGCCTATGACTGCCTGCATGAGTATTCCTGGCCGAGAAATGTGAGAGAACTTGATTATTTCTGTCAGAGGATCGTTTTAAATGCCGATAAACGCAGTGTGAACGAAGCATTTGTCCGGAAGCATCTCCAGGAGATCGCAGCTGCACATATGTACGACAGCGGCAGTGCTGCAGCAGGTCATGGTATTGAAAATATCAGAGCAGCAGAGATCATCGATGCTTTAAGACGAAACGGAGGGAACAAGTCGAAAACAGCGAATGAACTGGGGATCAGCAAAGCGACCCTGTGGCGGCACATACAGAAGTACGGGATAACAGCAGAGTATAAATAGCTTGAAACACGATGAAACGATCGTTTCATTTTATTGAAACCTTTAAGAGATCTTACAATTATTGTGAGATCTCTTTTT
>CACYCV010000151.1 GCA_902772955.1 uncultured Ruminococcus sp. | reverse complement strand
GAATAACGAAAACAAAGGGAAGACGACAGGTACATAATGGTACCTGTTTTTTTGTTCATCGTCTTTCTGCATCAACTGACAATAGCTTTTAGGTGATTGAAAATCATCGATTGAAAAAAATACAATCAGAAACTAAAAAAAAACGGAGGTAACAAAAATGAAAAATATAGCAAAATCAACATTGGAACTGATCGGAAATACACCACTTCTCGAAGCATCAAGATACGCAAAAGCGGCTGGCGCGGATGGTGCCAACATCTACGCAAAGCTGGAGGGCCTGAACATTGCAGGTTCAACAAAGGACAGAGTCGGATTTGAAATGATTGAGCAGGCCGAAGCTGATGGGATAATCAAACCAGGAGCAACGCTGATAGAACCCACCAGCGGCAACACCGGTATTGGCATCGGCGCGGTTGCAGCAGTCAAAGGATACAAGACGATCATCGTTCTGCCGGATTCCATGAGTGTGGAACGCAGGAACCTGCTGAAGGCTTATGGGGCGGAACTGGTTCTGACTGAAGGTGCAAAGGGAATGAAAGGGGCTATAGAAAAGGCAGAAGAACTGGAAAAGGAAATACCGGGAGCAGTTATATTGGGGCAGTTCACCAATCCGGCAAATTCTCAGGCTCACAGAAGGACCACCGGTCCGGAGATCTGGGAGCAGACTGGCGGTGAAGTAGACATATTCATAGCAGGAGTAGGAACAGGTGGTACTGTCACAGGAGTCGGGCAGTACCTGAAAGAGCAGAACCCGGAAATCAAGATAGTTGCTGTTGAGCCTGCTGCAAGCCCTGTTCTTTCCGGAGGACAGCCAGGACCTCATGAGATTCAGGGAATAGGCGCCGGTTTCGTGCCGGACATTCTGGACACAGATATCTATGATGAGATAATCACCATCAAAAACGAAGATACATACGTTGAAGGCAGGCGTTTTGCTCATAGCGAAGGTTTTCTGGTAGGAATATCTTCAGGAGCAGCGTTAAAGGCCGCGACATTGCTGGCACAAAGACCGGAAAACAAAGGAAAGAATATCGTAGTACTATTGCCGGATTCCGGAGATAGGTATCTGTCTACAACGTTGTTCGCCGAATAATGTCAGGTTCGCCTGGTAATGATTGCTTTTTGAAAAATAGCTGCAAGTCGGAATCGGGAAAGGAAAACACCAAAATACAAAACCAACAGTTCAAACAGCAGAGTAAAATAAGTTATGAAAAATCAAAGCTGAATAAAAGGGTACAAACAGAGGAGGCACAAAGATGATTGCTAACAAAAGGGTAATAGACAAAGAAAAACTGGATAAGGTGATGGAAGATCTGAGACATCTTGCTTTTGCTGAATTCTTCAAAGAAGGGGATGCAGATTTTTCATCCTATGACAAAGGCGGAATGCTGGCCGGGATACAAAATGAAATGATCGCACTTATCGAAAGGGCACTGCTGTTTGAAAGACACAGCTATAACAGGACGGCAATAGATTTGACGCTGAGATTCATGGAAGAGCTGCCGGAAATCATCCGGCTCCTGCACAGTGATGTTGCGGCTGCTTTCGATGGAGATCCGGCAGCAAGCAGTTATGCCGAGATCATAGTCGCTTATCCCGGACTTTACACCATCAGCATCCAGAGGTTCGCTCACATTCTGTACGAACTCAGGATACCGATCCTGCCCAGGCTGATGACAGAGATGGCTCATTCGAAAACCGGCATAGACATCCATCCCGGAGCAGTGATCGGTGAAAGGTTTTTCATAGATCATGGAACAGGCATCGTGATTGGAGAAACAGCAGTCATCGGCAGTAATGTCAAACTGTATCACGGCGTGACACTGGGAGCAATAACTACACGGAAAGGCCAGCAACTGAAAGGCAGAAGACGTCATCCCTCTGTTGGAAGCAACGTAACTATATACGCCAACGCAACGGTTCTTGGCGGGGAAACTCATATTGGAAGCGGATCAACTTTGGCAGGAGGCGTACTGGTTACTGAAAGCGTACCGGAAAATTCTGTGGTTTAGACCAAGAGAATGTTGTGTCTACAGTTTTCTGTGGAGCTGTGCAGCAGATAAGCTTCCTGAGCCAGCACCGCTCCATAGAATTTTTCTTTCTCGTCCGGAACGGCTCCCTCTCCAAGATACATTAGCGCCTGTTTCTGGTGTTCCTGTGTGCAGCTCCTGTCAACTTCGAGATCGCGGATCACAGGGAACTTTGTCAGAGG
>CACYCV010000150.1 GCA_902772955.1 uncultured Ruminococcus sp. | reverse complement strand
TTCACCTGTCCTCAGAATGACCTCTCTGTTGGTAAAGCTTTCTATATATCGGGCGGAGACAAGATATGCTCTGTGTATCCTTATGAAGCCCTTATTTTTCAGCCGGTTTTCTACTTTATTCATCGATGAAATGAAAGTAAACGAATCATCCTCATAGTGTACAACTAACAAATGATCCTGAACTTCAAAATACCGGACATCAGATACCGAAATATTCCTTGTCTCTCCCCCGCTCGTCAGAATCAGCCTGGCAGATTGTTTTTTCATAGCGGAGCGAACAGCTTGTCCAACTATAAATTCTGCTCTTTCCCGGCTGGTCTTGTTTTTTACCATGTAGTTCAGAGCCCCAACATCAAACGCCCGCAGCATATCCTCCTCGGAATTCGTCAAATAGACAATATCGCTCCTATATCCCGCATCTCTGAGCTTTTTGACCAGATCGATCCCATCTGTTCCAGGCATTCTGACATCAAGAAACATGGTGTCTGCAAAGTCGTGGATCTCTTCCACAGCAGCTAACAGACTTTCAGGAGTCTGATAGGTCAGAATTTCAAAATCCCGAATAATAACCTTCAGATAATCCCGCAGCTTTTCTTCATAAAGCTCCAGATCTTCAGGGCAATCATCACATAATACAATTCGAAACATTTCTCCTCCGTTGCCGAAAACATTTATGCGTCAGTCGCGTTTCTTTCTCCTTTTTGCGAGTGCGAGCACCGCCAGACCGGAAACCGACATCAGCAGAACATATCCGAGCATGTTGAAATCGTCACCTGTTCTCGGTCCGCCGGATCTGACACCTGCGTTCTTGCCTGCTTTATAATGATGGACGATTTCGTTAGTTTTTTCTTTCGGATTGTCTGGCCTGTTCAGACTGGGTTTTTTCGAGTTTGCGGTATTTTCTGTATATGCAGTATTTCTGATCGTTGCATTGTCCGGAATGCAGGCCAATACTTCAACTGTCAATTTCACTTGCTTCGTTTGTCCGACTTCAAGAGATTCTATGAACCAGTCAACATGCTGCCTGCCATCGATCGCTCCGCGTTCGCCGTTTTGACCCGCAGAAACAAATTTTGTATATTCCGGTACATAATCGCGGATCCAGATCCCAGTAAGATCTGTATCTCCTGTGTTCGTAACATCTATTTTATATGTTATATGCTCTCCTGCTTTGACTTTCTGACCCGCTGTCTCCGATGATTTTACAGCAACGTACCCCGATATCTGATCAGAAGGCGGATTTTCTTTCGTTTCCGACTTTTTGCCATCGTCGTTCTTGGGTTTTTCATTTTCCACTTCCGTAGTTTCAGGTGTGTGGATGTTTGTCACAGTATATCCTTCCGTCTGAGTACCTGAAATCTGTGAGGTGTAGCCGCTGACATCAGCTTCTTCGATCGTATAAGCAATCTCTTTTCTGTCTCTGTACTGATCAAGAGCCGTAAAACTTCCTTCCCATGAATTCGCCTTGTTCAGGATTATCGCTTTTCCGGTATCCTTTCCGTCTGCAAGAAGTTTGATCATTACCTTGTCAGGCCGGATACCATCCTGGTCGTTGTTATCCTTCCAGACTTTTGTTACCGGAACAGATATTGTGGCTGTCTTATTATTAAACTTAACTATATCTGCTTCTGCATCGTTTTTCTTATAAGTTACCTTCGTACCGATAACTCCGTCCTCGCCCGCGACAGGATCGACAACTACTGTTGCTGTATAAACCGTATCATCTGTTACATAGTTTGAATTATGCTCATCCTTTTCGCGGATTCGGTAAGTATATGTTTTCCCCATATCATCTTTTCCATATATAATAGGATCAAAGGACACCTTTTCTCGTTCATTCTGCTTTGTCTGAAGAACAGTCCCATCTTCATCCAGCAGTTCAAAATCAAAAACCTGGTCCGAAGAGGGCGTATTGCCATCTACTGTTTTGACAGCAGCCAGCACTGCTTTTCCTCCTGTTTTCCTTGTCTTTGTAACATTTCCTCCGACCGAATTCTCAACAGTATACCCTGCAGGAACATCTGTAAAGTCACACATAAACCTTACATATACTGTTTTCGTTCCCGGAATGGCTTTTGTATTTTCCAGATGTATTTTCTGAGGATTTTTTTCATCCTGTCTGATGGAGAAATATTCATTTGTACTCGCGCTGATAAAATGAACATGCTCATCTAAAATATCATCCAGTGCGATCTCTCCGGCAGAGAATCCCTTTTGATTCCAGAACTTGATCGTATACGTCACTGTCTGATCATCAGGATCTGAAGAGATCTCGGTCTTATCAACACTTTTCTCACCATTGGCCGCGCTGTAATCGCTCCCCTGCAGAACGTAGTTCCTGTGTTCCGAATAAGGCTTTCCTTCTTGCTCATATGTAATGTCCGCACGATTAGTATATTTGCCGGACAAAGGATCCTCAGAAACAACATTTACCCAGTAATTGATCTGCAGTGCTGTCGTCAATGTGCCATTATATGAAAAGACCAGAGTGTTTCCCGAAATACTGACATTGTATGAGCCGGGGTCAACTGCATTCCCGGTTTTGCGCTCTGTAACTTCTATATTCTTTTTCGGATCAAATACCATTCCGTCAGGCAAAGTATCTGTAACAACAACGTTGCTAAGCTCGCCCTCTTTATTATTCACAAATATCCGGTATTTGATGCTTCCGGGATAGCTCTTCAAAATACCGATCTGTGCGCCACTGTCCCCGTAGCCTTCGGAATAATCATAATCACCATACCCGACCGCATTCCCGTTTTCGGCCGCGTCCTTCATGATAGTATCAGTATAAACTCCTGTCCCTGAAGGCCCCTTAGGATTAACAGTAATGGATGATGTGTCATTTCCAACAGTGATCGTGCCTTTCTGTTGTTCACTGACATCTGATGTCGTCAGATACATCGTGAAGCTGCCTCTTAAAGCGCTTTCAGCTCCGGCCCCGAATGTCAGTTTATACTTCCCGTTTTCCAGATCCTCGACCGAACTGAAATGCTGAGAGGCAACAGCCAGATCAGCAGAGCTGATAATATCTGATGGAATTGTCACATAAATATAATCGCCCTCATGTATTTTGTCTCTGTCAATTGTATATTTTACAGAGTACACAGCCGTTGAGCCGGATGCATAGGATTCTTTATTTGATGTGATTTCCGCATGAAAATACGCGCCTGCATCCTGTGCGCCTGCCGTACCCAAAAGGCGGTTTCCGTATGTGACTTTCTTTGAAATTTTTTTGTCGCTCTTTGCGTTTTCCTTTTTTACTGATGCGGGTGCCGGGTTCTGTTTTTCCACATTATTCTCTGGTTCAGCTGCAGACTGCTGATCATTTTGCTGTTTTATTTCCGGTTGTTGCTTGTCCGAATTGTTTTCTGGTTCAGCTGCCGGATTCTTTTGGAAAACAGCAATATATGAATATTCCTTTTTCTCTGTTGAAACATTCGGCTGCAAATGCAGGTTTTTGCTTATCACATTTCCTTCTTCACTCTCCCAGTGAGAGAACATCCAGCCTTCAGCAGGAATTGCCGTCGATCCCTTAATTAAATCTTCGTATTCCGGCCGAATCTGCTCATTACTGCTGGAAACCGTTCCTCCGTCCTTTGCAGCATATGTGATTTTCACTGTATTGTTGTCAGACACTTCTGATGCATGTATATTCTCCGGATGAATGGGAGCAAGAATTGTGAATATCAGTAAAAAAGCAATCAGTATTTTGGATAAATTTTGTTTTTTCAAAATGATCCTCCTTTTCAATTATCTTATCCCTCATTATGCTCTGCTATTATAATAGCCCCTATATGTCCAATATTATTGATCGAATTATATCATAAAACCAAAACCACCTGCTCGGGCTTTTCGTAAACAGCATCTTTTATTTCGTGAATGACACTGTCACCCCGCCGCACATTCCGGTTCGTTTCCC
>CACYCV010000149.1 GCA_902772955.1 uncultured Ruminococcus sp. | reverse complement strand
TAGTGAATAGTGAAAAGAGAATAGTGAATAGAGAATAATACAGAAACGCCCCTCGAAGCATCACTATAAACTATTCTCTATTCACTATTCGTTATTCTCTGAGCCCCGGCACGTTAGTGTGGGGGCGTTTTCTAAAGATAATAAAGAAGAGATTTCTTGCGGCGCGGTGCAGAACCTGAACTCCTGAAAAACAGAGCGACCGCGTGGAGCGACTACGCAAATCGTCCCATGCGGTCAAGAAATTCTGCCGGTGGCGGGGGTCGAACCCGCACCCTGTCGCCAGGACCGGATTTTGAGTCCGGCACGTCTGCCAATTCCATCACACCGGCGTTTCAGTGCAGAAATATTATATCCTATCTTCCGCCTTTTGTCAAGTCAAACAAAAGAAAAAGCACGGAAATCAACTTTCTTCTCCGGAATATTGGGACTCTCCCAAACCATGCCGGGGGATAACCCCTTTCCCAAAAAACTTGTGTTTTTTCCATCAAAGAACAACAAAAAAAGGGTATATTTTAAAAATTGATTTCCCTGGTGCTTGACCGCATTGGACAATTCGCGGCAGCACTCGCTTACACTGCGCTCGGATTCGCCGTGTCTATACTTTACTGCCGCGGCTTCCGCTCCTCACGCTCCTTATGGAGCGTGAGGAGCGGTTTTCTTTTGACCGGAAGACCGCTTCGCAAATTCGTTTTCGGGGTTCTCAGGGGGACTTTTTCGCAAAAGTCCCCCTGAGTCGCTGTCCGCAGACAGCGAAACACCAAAGGGGCTCGGGGACGAAGCCACCAACTGATTATATTCCCTTCACGGCAGCGCAAACTGCTGGGGAAATGCTATTATGCCAATAATGATATGATTCAGAAATGATTTCCATGAAAAATGGCTCTGAAATTTCTTGAAGTCCTTCTTTGATATGGAAAAACGGATGACTGCCTGTTGAATATAAGATTAAGAAATAATGAGAAAAAAAGAGAAAATAAAAGAATCTGTCCGCTTGTCCCTGATAGATTCATTGAAAGCAATGAAATTTGACTTATTCTGACTTTGACCTTTTCTGACTATCAGGATATAATGAAATCAAGGTCAGAGAAAGTCAAAAAAGAATAGCCGCTCATGGCAACAGGAAGTGATCGGGATGAAAATGAGCGATATCGTGGCGAGATATATTATGGAGCTGCTCAATGAGCAGGACGGCAATGCCGAAATCCAGCGCAATGAGCTGGCGGGACTTCTCGGATGTGTTCCCAGTCAGATCAACTACGTTATCTCGTCAAGATTCACGCCGGAACAGGGGTATATTGTAGAGAGCAGGCGTGGAGGCGGAGGCTATATCCGGATTACCCGCATTACGACGGACAGACGGATTGCCATCATGCATATTGTCAATTCTGTAGGAGACAGAATTTCGGCGGCGTCGGCTGCCACGATTCTGGATAATATGGCAGAGGGTAAGCTGATTGACAGCTATGAAAAAATGCTGATGCTGTCTGCCTTGTCCGATAAAGCCTATCGGTGTGTTTCCCAGGAAATGCGGGATGAGCTGAGAGCTGCCGTGATGAAAAATATGCTTGCTACCATTGTTGTTTTACAAACCTGACCGGTTTGCCGGATGACAGCCGGTCCCATACAGAACGGAGGAGATTATTATGTTATGTCAGTCCTGTGAAAAGAAACAAGCCACTACTCACATCAAGACGATCCTCAACGGAGAATTGAAGGAATACCGTCTGTGCAGCGAATGTGCCAAAAAATACGGCTATGGATCCTTTTTAGGAGATACCGGTTTTGACCTGGATAAGCTGTTCGGCAGCTTTTTGGACGGCATCGGCACTACAAAAATGAAAAAACGCTGTCAGCTCTGCGGCAGCAGCTTTGAGGACATTGCCAAAAGCGGAAAAGTAGGCTGCGCGGAGTGCTATGATACCTTCTATGAGGAATTGCTGCCCTCTGTCAGGAGAATCCATGGCAGAACCGCCCATACCGGCAAGCTGGCACATTCCGCCGGAACCGGTGTCAAGATCCGCAATGAACTGGCCAAATGCCGTGCGGAGCTGGAGCAGGCGATCAAAGCCCAGGAATTTGAAAAAGCTGCAGAGCTGAGAGACCGTATCCGGGAACTGGAAAAGAACAATGCCGACCATGACGGAAACGAAGGAAGGGAGTGATCACGATGGCGGAAAAGAAATATACGGATTTAAAAGACCTGAGCGATGTGGTGATCAGTACGAGGATCCGCTTTGCACGGAATCTGCGGGAATATCCCTTCCCGTGCCGGTTGAGCGAGGAGAAAAAACGGAGGGTAGCTTCCATTGTCAAGGAGGCCGTATTGGAAGGGCATTCGGCTATTTCCGATCGGTTCCGCTATATTCAGATGTCAGAGCTGACCCAGGAGGAAGCCGTTTCTCTGGTGGAACGCCACCTGGTGAGTCCGGAGTTCATTTCCAATCGTCAGGGGCGCGGACTGCTGCTGCTGGATGACGAATCTGTCAGCATCATGATTAATGAAGAGGATCATGTTCGCATTCAGGTGATTCAATCAGGAATGAGGCTGAACGAGGCCTATGAGTTGGCGGATAAGATAGATACCCTGCTGGATGAAAGCCTGAATTTTGCCTTCAATGAGAAGCTCGGCTATCTGACCCAGTGTCCTACCAATATCGGTACGGGAATGCGGGCCTCCCTGATGCTGCATCTGCCCGGTCTTCAGGAAAGCGGCGCCATGGGTAAAATTGCGGCTTCCCTGTCCAAGCTGGGGCTGGCCATCCGTGGACTGTATGGCGAAGGCAGCGATCCGGTGGGAGCGATTTATCAGCTGTCTAATCAGGTTACCCTGGGAATCACCGAACAGGAGGCTGTCAGGAATCTGCAGGATATTGCCGGCCAGCTGGTGCTGCAGGAGCGGAGCGCCAGAGAAAAGCTGTCGGAAAATATCCAGGTGCTGGATGAAATCTATCGTTCCTATGGCATTCTGATGTATGCAAAGCTGGTCAGTAACAGCGAATGTATGAAGCTGCTGTCCAATGTGCGTTTCGGCGTAGAGATGGGCTGCTTTGAGGTGGATTTTGAAACCATTAACCGGCTGATTATTGAGATTCAGCCGGCAACCCTGATGAAGAACATCGGTAAGAAGTTGACTCCGGGAGAACGGGATCATATCCGTGCAAAGCTGGTTCGGACGGCTCTTTCTCAGAAACAGATTCCCACGGCCCGCCGTCTGGAAAACAGCTGACGAAGGGCAGGGACAATCGGCACCGGAAATGATCTGACGAATAGAAGAAAACAGGAAATCGGTTTGTACAGAAGGAGGTAAGCGTATGTATAAATTCAATGGATTCACAGAAAAAGCTAACAACGCCATCAATCTGGCAATTGAAGCCGCGGAACAGTTTGGTCATACCTATGTAGGCAGTGAACATCTGTTGCTGGGACTGCTGAAAAACGCGGACGGTGCCGCCTATACGGTTCTGGAAAAATGCGGCGCTGAGGAAGAAACCCTGACAGAGCTGATCCGTCAGGAAATCGGCACAGGAGATGCGTCCCGTCTGACACCGGAGGATTTTACGCCCCGTACCAAGCGGGTTTTGCAGAGTGCCATGATGCAGGCGGCAAAAATGGGTCACAATTATGTGGGCACAGAGCATATCCTGATTGCCTTGCTGGCAGACAAGGAAAGCTATGCCGTTCGTTTTCTTGCAATGATGAATATTCACCCTATGGATATCATCCGGATGTTCAAGGAATCCTTCGGTGGTGAAAGCAGCGATTTCCAGGAGGAAGGCGGCATGGGAGAAGTTCCGGCCGCCAAAGGAAAGGCCGGCAGCACCAAAATGCTGGATAAATTCGGCCGTGACCTGACGGAAATTGCGCGAAAAGGAGGCATTGACCCGGTGATCGGACGGCAGAAGGAAATTGAACGGGTCATTCAGATTCTTTCCCGCAGGACAAAGAATAATCCCTGTCTGATCGGTGAACCGGGTGTGGGTAAAACCGCCGTAGCAGAGGGACTGGCGCTGAAAATTGTCAGCGGTGATGTTCCGGAGCCGCTCAAGGACAAGCGTATCGTTGCCCTGGATCTGACCGGAATGATTGCCGGAACCAAATACCGCGGTGATTTTGAGGACAGAATCAGCAATGCCATTGAAGAGGTAAAGCAGTCGGGCAATATCATTCTCTTTATTGACGAGCTGCACACAATTATCGGAGCCGGATCGGCGGAGGGCTCTGCGGATACAGCCAATATTCTCAAGCCGTCTCTGGCAAGGGGAGATTTCCAGGTGATCGGTGCCACCACGATCAATGAATATCGTAAGTATATCGAAAAAGACGCCGCTTTGGAAAGACGGTTCCAGCCGGTTACCGTGGGAGAGCCCAGTGAAGAAGAGGCAGTGGAAATTCTGAAGGGCCTGCGGGACCGTTATGAAGCCCATCATAAGGTCAAAATTGCCGATGAGGCCATTCAGGCGGCCGTCAAGCTGTCTTCACGTTATATTGCCGACCGTTTTCTGCCGGATAAGGCAATAGACCTGGTAGACGAAGCGGCTTCCCGTGTCCGTCTGAGAACCTATACCGCCCCGGACGACCTGCAAGAAACCGAAAACAGGATCAAATCCCTGGAGCAGGAAAAAGCGGAAGCCGTCAACGCTCAGGATTTTGAACGTGCCGCCGCGGTAAGAGATGAGGAAAAGAGGCTGCGGGAAGAGCTGGAAAACAAGAAAAAGGAATGGCAGGAAAAGAACGAACGAAGAAACGGCGAAGTGACCGCCGAGGATATTGCGGAAATCGTATCCGGCTGGACGGGAGTACCGGTGGTACAGCTGACCCAGGAGGAAAGCGAACGTCTGCTGAAACTGGAGGACATTCTGCATCAGCGGATTATCGGTCAAAACGAAGCGGTCAGTGCCGTATCCAGGGCAATCCGAAGGGGGAGAGTCGGTCTGAAAGATCCCAATCGTCCGGTTGGCTCCTTTATCTTCCTTGGTCCCACCGGTGTAGGCAAGACGGAGCTGTGCAAAGCCCTTGCCCAGGCAATGTTCGGAGACGAAAACGCCATGATCCGGTTTGATATGTCGGAGTTCATGGAGAAGCACACCGTGTCGAAGCTGATCGGTTCTCCTCCGGGCTATGTGGGATATGACGAAGGCGGCCAGCTGACGGAAGCCGTCCGGAGACGTCCCTATTCGGTGCTGCTGTTTGACGAAATCGAAAAGGCGCATCCGGATGTGTTCAATATGCTGCTGCAGATTCTGGACGACGGCCGGCTGACGGATTCCCAGGGACGTCATGTCAATTTCCGGAATACGGTCATTATCATGACCTCCAATGTGGGGGCACGGCTGATTACCGATCAGCAGAAGAATCTTGGCTTCTTTGGCGGCGAGGAAACAGAGCAGAAAGACGAAGAAAAAATCAGGGAAGACGTTCTGTCCGAGCTGAAGCAGGTGTTCCGTCCGGAATTTCTGAACCGGGTGGATGACATGATCGTCTTCCATAAGCTGACCGAGGAAAACATCTGCAAAATTGCGGAAAATCTGCTGCAGTCTCTAAAAAAGCGCCTGACCGACATTGGCATTGAAATCGAGTTTACAAAGGAAGCCATCAAAGCAGCTGCCGACGCGGGTTATGATCCGCTGTATGGTGCCAGACCTCTGAAGCGCGCCATTCAGTCCGGTATCGAGGACACTATTTCTGAAAAAATTTTGGAAGGCTCGGTCAAGGCCGGAGAGAAGGTACTCTGCGACTACAAGGACAACGCCTTTGTCTTTACACCCGCTTGAGTGTTTCGTACTCTGCGGAGTGCGAAAACTTTTATATTTGCAAAGCGTCTTTGGGGCAAATTGTTACTGTTCCAAAGCTGCAGGCGGTGTACGCAGGGGGCTTTCCGATCGCCCCCTGCACCCCTTCGGAAAAAACTGTAAGGGAAGTTTATAACTATGGAAAGCCATAGCGAAGCGTTCTTCCCGTCAAAAGAAAACCGCACCAGAGCGCTCCGTGAGGAGCGTGAGGAGCGGAAGCCGCGGCAGTAAGGTTGGACACGGCGAAAACGAGCGGAACGGAGTGAAGCAAGGCGCGAATCGTCCTGTGCGGTCACGCACCGGAGGCACTCCGCCGCCCCGAGTACCTTTGGTGTTTCGTACTCTGCGGAGTGCGAAAACTTTTATATTTGCAAAGCGTCTTTGGGGCAAATT
>CACYCV010000148.1 GCA_902772955.1 uncultured Ruminococcus sp. | reverse complement strand
TGCCTGCTTCATCTGGAATGGGTCCAGCAGATCGCCGGTTTCATCGTTCAGCAGCCGCAGACGATTGTCATCCTTGACCTCTTCGGTGGTGTTTTCCGTCCGGTTTTCACGGTAGAGCTTCACCGGAAGCCCGGCAATGCAAGTGCTGATGAAATCAATGCACGCCGACACCGCCGGAATTTCCCCCGCCGTTTCCGGGCTGATTTCCAGCCTTCCCAGCAATGCGGAAAGATGATCGTCCGCGCTGATCACCTGTGTGCGCTGTTCCCTGCCGAACAGTCTGCTAATAATTCCCAATGTTATCACTTCCCAGTTATTCAAAATAATAGACTTCAAATCCGGAACCCGCGTCTTCCAGCTCAAACTTCTGCAGCAGGTACACGGCATTGATGAGCGCCACTACCATGTCCACCTTGCCGGCACTCTTTTTCTTCGTGACGTACATGCTCTTGTTGGTGTCATAATTCACCCTGGCATTCTGGAAATTCAGTTCCAGCAGCCGGTTGCTTTCATAGCGGAAATGTCCCTCCAAAATCCGCTCCTGAAGAAGCTTTGTCGGTGCGTGAAGCGTGCTTGAATGCTGTCTGACCTCAGTAGTCTGATACTTTTCGTCCCACTTCTGGGCGGAGCTCATGGCATTGTATCTGTCATAGCCTATACAGGCGATTTTGCACCCGTATTTTTCTTCGATAGTAAAAACGAATTCCTCCACTACACTGTAATCAATGACCCGTCCTCCGCAGGCAATGCACTTCATTTCTTCTATAAATCGATGGTAGTCAATTTTCTCCGTGCGGCTTTTGCTTTCCACGCTGTCCGCAGGAACAAACCCGACCACATCCGCTAAAATCGTCTCCCCGTCATCGTCCAGCGCCACGATTGCTACTGCCGTGTTGTCGGTGGTTTCGGAGAGGTCGACACCCAGATAGACGGTTTTGTCCGTCCAGTCAATGTGATCCGTGCGGCAGTTCATCACGTCCTGCGGGTCAATGAAGGTTTCCGTACCCAATCCCTGATAGATGATATTCAGGTGCTTTGTCAGGAAATTTTCCCGCTTGGAGGGCATGATCACCGCGTCCTGACGCTTCTTCCTGATGTCCTCATAAACCTGAGGAATTTCCAGCGCCAACGGGTTGCTCTGCTCAATCAGGCTGTCGTCCGACTCCCAGTTTTTGGTGCTGTCCGGCTCATAGAGCAGTGCAAAAACCGTCTCATCCTCCACAATCCCGTCCAGCACCTGCCTGGCCTTCCGGACTTCGTCCTCAAATGGATTGTCAATGGTAGGATATTTCGTGGAAATGATGCAGCCTAATTTGTTCCGGATCATGAGCTGACCGCTTCGCATGGCTTCAATGGGATAGTTGATCGGCAGCGCCCCGACTTCATCGGCAACAAAAGCATTCGGAAGCTTTCCGTCAAGTCTTGAAGTCGAAAACGACAGTGGAATGTAATCGTTCTGGTTGAGATAACACAGAATATCATCCCGCCGCACCTTGAATTTCCCGTCCAGTGCCGGACTGGAGCTGATGATTTCCTTAATCTGCTGCTGGATTTCCCTGGAAAGCGAACCGTCCGGAGCCACGGAATAGAATTTGGAAAACTGCGGCTCCGTAAAGAACAGCACCAGAAACACGATGGCTATCAGGAAGGTTTTTCCGTTCTTGCGGCAGATTTCCAGCACGGCCGTTTCATAGCGGCGGCGGTTTTTGTCCTTCTTGAAAACCACCGTCAGAACCGCAAACAAAAACAGCCATTGAAAGCCCGAAAGGGTTTCAAAGACTGTTTTTCCTGCTGACAGTCCCCGCGGCACGATCAGCAGCTTGGTTAAATTGATGATTTGTTGCCGTTTGGTGGTGGCAATCCCATATTTTTTGTCCTTGCCGTCCACGATTTTCAGATACTGGCGGCACTGCTTTCTGACGTATTTCGGAGCATTGATTTCCTTATTGACAACGGCTTTGGCGTATTCAATGTCCTTCTCCAAAGTGCATCACCACTTATGACGTTGCAAGGGTCAGACCGCTGAGGGTGAAGGTCTGCCGCACCACGTCTTCATCCTTGTATGTATCAACAACAAGCACCTGTTTTGCCTTGTCGGTGATCTTGAACACGGCGTTCATGTCCTCATCCAGTGCCACAAGTCCGCTGCTGACGCTGGGAACCAGTCCCACCATGATTTTGTCTGCATCGGCAAAGTCGGTAAATTTCAGCGCCAGGAAATTGCCCGCGCCCCAGACCTGTTTCAGGGAACCGCTGTTGATATACGAAAGGGAACCGGAAATCGCCCCGTTGGAGATGGTGACACCCGTCTGGAGGCTGCTGACCAGATGCCCGAAGAGATTGGTGGTTCCGGCCTCCGGTTCGACAAATACAGGCGTTTTAGATAGAGTATCCACCACCTCTGCTGTCGCCGCAAACTCCGCAGAAAGCGCCGTATCGCTGCCGCCGGAAACTGCCTTTGCCACAAAACCGCTGTCGCTGTCCTGTACCAGATAAAGCGCAGTGCTGACCTTCAGATAGTCATTTTCAAAAATTTCCGCTTCATTCTTGTCTTTTTGGCCCGTCTCGCGGCCAACGCCGAAGCCAACCGCCCGGATCATCTCACCTCTGAGTGCCGTGATTCCGTCATCGCTCTGTTTGAGGATAAATCCATTATCATCACACAGAAATGTCATGCCGTTCACCTTGAAGGTGTTCGGCAGTGTTCTGAATTTTCCTTTGCTGTCAAGACCTTTGAAATTTGACATGTTTCTTACCTCCGTTTTTATTGATTTTCTTTGATTTTTCCGGTAACCGTCACCTTGGACGGCGGCACAGCGGTTCCGATCGAAAGGGCATTTGTCCCGTCCAATGCTGGCAATACCGGAAGGGTAACATCCGGCTCGGTGTTTTCGATGTATGGTTCGTATGTGTCATCTGCGACAGAGGCGAGACGCACCATCGGGTATACCGTTAAACTGTCATACATTTCACCGTTATTCAATCTTATGTTCACAAACCCATAAATTTCTTCATTAATTAAAACACCATGGCCTCTGTCGATTAAATTGCGTTTTCCATCCGAAGATGTAAGTCGCAACACTCCAATTTCGGCTGCTTCTGCCGGAAAACCGTTCAAGATCAAACCGGGATGAAATGTCATTGTTTCTGAGACGGAGAACCAAATATTATTTGTCGCCGTTCCATCACAAGTCACACTGCCATCATCATTGATAATAAAAGTTACGCCTTGTATTGTCTTGCTTGCTGCCGTGTTTTTCAGCAGGTTTTTCCTTACTCTATGCTGTTTCTGCTCCTGATAATCCACATATTCGTTATCATCTCCTACCGTTCTGATTTGTTCCGGAAGATAGATGCCGACGGTCTGCGTTTCCGTACCGTTGGTAACTGTCACCGGGACAAGATATTCTCCGGCATGATCCCCTGTTTCAACTAAATCCCCCACACCTTCTCCGCTCACCGTGTTGCCATAGATGCGATAGTTGGTCAGCTCTCCGGACTTCGCCTTGTATGTCAGCGGAGGAACCCCTTCCAGCTCCTTTTCCGCTCCCGCATCCCATTCCACCAGAAGGGCTTCAATCCGGCTCTGGG
>CACYCV010000147.1 GCA_902772955.1 uncultured Ruminococcus sp. | reverse complement strand
GCAGATTGAAAACCTGAAGGAACAGGGCATTGAGGCACTCACCAAGGTTGCCACCAATGATGAACTGTCAGAGAGAGAAGCTTCCCGCCGGGCGGAGGAAGAGGCCTCCCGCCGGGCAGAAGAAGAAGCCTCCCGCCGGGCAGCTGAGGAGTCTTCCCGTGAGGAAGAAGAGTCTTCCCGTGAGGAAGAAGAGAGCAGCCAGTCAGAGGATGCCGAAATGGAGGCTTATCGCCAGGAGGCTATTGTACGGCTGCAGAGCTACCTGAATCCTTCTGATTTCAGTGAAGCCACCGCTGCGCGGCTCCAGGAACTGATTGACGAATATACCGGTTATCTGAGTGTTGCCGACACCAGGGAGGCGGTAGACGGCAAGCTCAGGGAGGGCGAATCTCAGCTGGAGGCTGTGGCATCGGCTGAAGAGCAGAGCCAGCAAAGCACGGAGGAATCACAGCCGGATGAAAGCTCAGAAATCTCAGTGGAGACTTCTGCTGAGGAGGAAACCTCAGAGGAGAATACCGACGATTGATGTCTGAGAATATGACAGGAAGGAAGGAACCAACCCAATGAAACGAATCAGACGCCTTGCAGTGCTGCTGTCAGCGGTGCTGCTGCTGACAACGGCTGCCTGCCATTCCTCCGGACGGGATCAGCCGGCTCAGGAGGAAAGTTCGGAGGTGGTTTCCGAAATAACATCGGTTGTTTCCGAAGTTGAGAGCAAAGCGCCGGAGGAGGAAAGCAGCCAGACCTCCAAGGAAACGAAAAAGACCGTCAAAAAGCCTGCCAAGGAAACCTCCACTCCGGCGAAGGTGTCTTTTCCGGAAGCAGACCTGGACAGCTCCAGGGAAATATTAGCGGATTTTTCCTCCCTTCTTGCCCAGAATCCGGACACCGTTGGCTGGATTGATGTGCCCAACACCATCATTGATTTTCCGGTGGTGCAGTATATGGGAGATGCCGTCAAATCGGCCTATAACGAAGATCCCTATTATCTCTACAAGGATTTCTACGGTAATTACTTATACAGCGGAACCGTCTTTATGGACTACCGCAGTCAGATCGGCTTCAAGAATATGCTGCTTCATGGCCATGCAATGGTAGACGGCAATATGTTTTACAGTTTGCTGTATTATGCCAGCCTTGATTTTTACAAGACGGCTCCGGTGATCTCCTTCAATACCCTGTATGAAAAGGCCAAGTGGAAGGTTATCGCCGTTATCAAGGCAAATGTTGACGAATCCCACGGCACGCCCTTCCACTATATGAGAAGCACCTTCAGCAGTGACTACGATTTTCTGAATTATGTCCATGAGGTGCGGCAACGTTCCATTATCGACTGTCCGGTGGATGTCAACGAAAACGATTCCTTGCTGACTTTGTCCACCTGCTGCTATGACTACAACGATTTTCGTCTGGCGGTAATTGCCCGTAAGGTCAGACCCGGAGAGGATTCCAAGGTGGCCATCAGCAAAGCAAAGTATAATCCGAATCCGATTTATCCGGATGTGGTCTATTGGTACGGCGGCGGCTACAAGCCGGAGGAAACCACCTTCCAGGAGGCTCTCAACAGCAAGAAAATTACCTGGTATAACGGCAAGAAGAAATGGTCTGCCGCAGATGACCAGGCGCTGGCCAAAACCCTTGCCGAGGTCAAGAGCAATGCCGAAAAAACCATTCGGGAAGGTTTTAACGAAAAGGAATATTCCAAGGCTCAGAACGCAAGCATCAACGATATCATCGACATTTATCTTCCGTATGTCCAGAGGGCGGATGATTACTCCAAGGTTCGGGATTTGTGCTTCCAGGCAATAGCAGTTATCAAGAATATTCAGCCTGACACCCAAAAGGTTCAGGAGGAGCAGGCTGCTCTGCAAAAACAGCAGACGAATGCACTGAGTGACATCCGGAAAACCATTCAGGGAAAAACCTACCGGTCGGCCCAGCAGACCAGGGTTAACGAGATTTTGAACACCTATGACAAAAAAATCAAGGACTGCAGCGATCCGGATCAGATCAACACCCTGAAGGAAGAAGCCATCAAAAAACTGGCCGCTGTCAAAACCGATGCCCAGCTGAAGGCAGAAGCAGCCGCCAAAAAGAATTCTTAGGGAGTATGGCACAAGATTATGGAATATGACATCATTTTCTATCATTCCGGCAGAACGGCAGAAGCGGAGCGCTTGCTGGAGAAGCAATTCGGTGAACGGAAGATGACCCGCCGTGCATCCGCTGCGGCTATGACGCCTGAGGAACTGGCACACAGACTTCAGAAATCGCTGAAGCATTCCGACATGGCAGTCATCATCGGCGGTCTGGACGGCGGCAGTCAAAGTACCGACAGTATTCTTTCTTCGATTCTTTCTGCCAGGGCCGGTTCGCTGCACAGTGAAAAGTTGACGGATGAAGAAGAGCATACCGCCTATGTTATTCATGCCGGTTTCCAGAGCATTCTGGTGTTTCCCGATGATACAGAGGTGATCGAAGCCATGCTGGACAAGCGGCTGCTGGAGGATCTGTCCCGGCGGTATTCCCTGCAGCGGGAGGAACCCGACAGGCCGGTGCTGGATCATGTAACCGGTCAGCTGCAGCAGGAGCTTTCGCGGATGGGAGAAAAGGACACCTCCTATGTATTGGCATGTCAGCGCAAACAGCAGGAAGACCGGAAGCTGCGCTGGATGATCGGCATTTTGTCCTGTGCGGGAGCAGCGCTGATCGTCCTGTCGGTCGTACTGTTTTTCCTGTAATATTCACGTTGCTTGCAGACAAAAGAAGAATATTCTCTCAGGCAAAGAAAAAGAATACACAGAAGTCCTTTCGTGCTCTGGCATGAGGTATTCTTTTTTTGCGGTAAGCAGCTATGGTATTTTTGATAAAAAAGACAGACAGCCTGTCCGGAAAGGACAGACTGTCTGAAAACAGGAGAAAATATGAAAAAGAAGGGTCAAGCAATAGTAAGGAGGTTTATTCTGTAGTATCCTCTTCCACCGGTTCGGAAACGGTAGCTTCCTCCTCCGGCAGCAAAGCATTCTGGGTTTCAGGAAGCGTTGCTGCGGCAGCAGATGCGGCAATAACGGCTGAGAGAAAAATGGCGGAAAATTTGTTTCGTATCGGGTTGCTGATCATGTTCAACGCTCCTTTATATGAGTTGTTTTCTTTGATGGTTATAGTATAAAGCTTTGATATGAGCCTGATTTGAAAAGATTGTTAAAAAAAAGAAAAGCCTACCTGAAAAAACTTCAAGGTAGACTTTTGTGAGAATGTTTCAGAGGCTCAGCGCCGGAAGATTGCTTCCGTACGGGTCTTCACGGTTTTTCCGTCGGCGTCGATTACATCGGAATTTTCCACACGCACCAGGGCGTTCCCGTTTTCTCTGACTTCATAGACGATGCAGAAGTTATTTCCCATTCGCCCCTGTCCGCTGATTGTGACGCTGTTACTGTCATATTCATAGGTGAATGTTTGTGCGGTTTTTGTATTGCCGATGGTGCCGGTTCCGGATTTGCCAAAATGGAGAACGACGTTTTTATCAAAGGGATTCAATCCGGCAGGTGTGGTGTTGGTAAGCTGGTCATTTTTAAAGGTTTTTTCCTCCACATAATGCCAGTCTCCGATGGGATTAAAGCCAAAATCCGAGCAGCCGCTCATACAAAGAACCGTCAGAAGCAGGGCAGCCGTCAGAACACTGATGATTTTTTTCATATACACAATTCCTCCGCTTGTTTCTTACTCCTTCATTCTATCTCTTTTTTTTTCAAAAATCAAGCCCCATACATAATGTTTCAAGGAAATCCGTGCGCGCCCGCAGGAAGTGCCCTTGGCGCGTGACCGCGCTGAACAATTCGCGCCTTGCTTCACTCCGGCGCGTGACCGCGCTGGACAATTCGCGCCTTGCTTCACTCCG
>CACYCV010000146.1 GCA_902772955.1 uncultured Ruminococcus sp. | reverse complement strand
GCTCCACTCCGTTCCGCTTGATTTTGCCGTGTCTTAGCTTACTGCCGCGGCTTCCGCTCCTCACGCTCCTCACGGAGCGCTCTGGAGCGGTTGTTTTTTGACCGGAAGGACGCTTCGCAAGCCTTCACTTAGATATGAACTTTCCTCGTAGTTTTCCATTAACCAATAATGATGGAATTTGAGGTTTTTTTAAAATTTATCTTGCTTTTTTAAAAAGGATGTGTTATAATTCGTATGTTATCTATGGAGAAACGAAAGAGGTGAGGTACCATGAAGGAGAACATTCATCCGAATTATCAGCAGACAACCATCACTTGTGCTTGCGGTAATGTTATTGAAACAGGTTCTACTAAGAGCAACATCCGTGTTGAAATCTGCTCGAAGTGTCACCCGTTCTTCACAGGCAGACAGAAGCTCGTTGATACGGGCGGACGTGTTGACAAGTTCAAGAAACGTTACGGTATGGGTAAGTAATGATCGGAGAAAAACCGATGGGGCGGCACAGCTTTGTGCCGTCTTTTTTCTATCTCAGGGAATGGTGAAAAAAATGGTGTCGGAATATAAAACAGTAGAACAGGAAGCCAAGGATGAATTCACTGAGCATCGCTCCCGCTTTATCGGCTATGTGAAACCTGTCACGGATGAGGAACAGGCCCTTTCCTTCATTAACGAAAAACGGCAAAAGCACTGGGACGCCACCCATAACGTCTATGCCTATGTGCTGCGAAACGGCAGCATCCAGCGATACAGCGATGACGGAGAGCCTCACGGAACAGCCGGTGTGCCGGTGCTGGATGTTATCCTCAAATCCGGCGTAACCGATGTGGTGGTGGTGGTTACAAGATATTTCGGCGGAATCCTCCTGGGGGCGGGCGGTCTTGTCCGCGCCTATACCAAAGGGGCAAGAATCGCTCTTGCGGCAGGAAATGTAATCACCATGGAGCTTTGCCGTTCCGCGATGCTGAGGTGTGATTACGGCCGGTACGGAAAGATCACGGGACTCATTCTCCAGAACGGCGGCGTCATCGACCGGACGGATTTCACCGACTGTGTCAAAATAGAATTCCACATCAACGAAACCGGCCTCAATGCCTTTTGCAAACAGTTGGCGGATGCAACCTGCGGAAGTGTGGAAACGGAAATTACCGGCGAGGCGTTTTTCAAAATGTGACAAAAGGAGTTTTCTTCCTTTTCCGGCAGCCGTCAGTATCCCCTTTTTTCTGAGGCCTCCTTCTTTCGATTTCATTGTTGTTCTGCATCAAAATACAAAAAAATTCCGGCGAAAAAAAAGGTATCGGAACGACAATTGCGTATATAGTCAGTAGAAGATGCAGAATCTTGCCGGAGGTGATTTCGTTTGCTGATCAGAGAGCGCCTTGAACAAACCGAAGCCATGATCCTGTCGGAATATGCCTGTCTGTCCTCCCGATCCAAAGGACGGCTCCGGCCGGAGGAAAAATGTCCTGTCCGGACGGATTTTCAGCGTGACAGGGACAGGGTCATTCACTGCAAGTCCTTCCGCAGGCTGAAACACAAAACGCAGGTGTTTTTGTCACCGGAAGGGGATCACTACCGCACCAGACTGACACACACACTGGAGGTTGCCCAGATAGCGAGAACCATTGCCCGTTCTCTCAGCCTGAATGAGGATCTGACGGAAGCTGTTTCTTTAGCACATGATCTGGGACATACTCCCTTCGGCCATGCCGGAGAACGCGCGCTGGACGCTTTGGTACCGGGTGGTTTCCGGCATTATGAACAAAGTCTGCGTGTTGTTGACGTGCTGGAAAAAAACGGGCAGGGGCTGAATCTGACCCGCGAGACCCGCAACGGCATTCTCTGTCACACCAGAGGGCCGGAGGCTGATACCATGGAGGGCAGAATCGTCCGGCTTGCCGACAGAATCGCCTATATCAACCACGACATTGACGATGCCGTCCGTGCGGGAGTTATCCGGAACAGCGATATTCCCCGGGATATTCTGGAGCTGCTGGGAAGCACCACCACCTCCCGGATCAACGCCATGGTGATGTCCGTCATAGACAATTCCCAGGGAACCGAGCTGAAAATGTCCCCTTCTGTGAGCGACGCCTTTGACCGACTGCACACCTTCATGTTCGACAGCGTCTATTCCAATGATTACGCCAAGCACGAGGAAACCAAGGTTCCCGATCTGATTGGCTTACTCTATACCTATTTTGTCAGCCACCAGGAGCTGCTGCCGGAGGAGCTGCGCTTCGTTGCCCTTCATGAGGGAATCGAACGCGCTGTCTGTGACTACATTTCCGGTATGACCGATCACTATGCCACCGAAAAATTCCGTTCCATTTTCATCCCCGGTTCCTGGACCCTGTAGTTTCCCTATCATTCATGTCCGACAGAGCATTTTTTTATTGGCGTTAGATTCCGCATAACGCCGTTGTCTGTTTTCGTTCCACGAACTGCTCCCTATCTATATGAAGGCTTCTTATCAAAATGTCGAATATGAAGCCCGCAAATCATCTTTCCAAAACGTACTACCGGTGTACGCAGGGGGCTTTCCGGCGGGGGTGCCCCCGC
>CACYCV010000145.1 GCA_902772955.1 uncultured Ruminococcus sp. | reverse complement strand
GCCGGTTCTGCTGGCACTTCCGGTGCCGGTTCTTCTCCGCCGCCAAAGAAATCAAACACCGTGGAACGTGATTCCTTCTCCGGCTCGGCAGGTTCACTGTAGCTGTCAGAATAGCCGGAAACACTGCTTTCCGGTTCACCGCTGAAGCCTCCCGCACCAATCAGTCGTCTGTTGGGTGCAGCTTCATGGATGTTTTCAGGCATCTGGTGCATATGTATGTTGGGCGTTATGCCAAACATCGGAACATTCCAGTCCAACGCATAAACAAAGCATTCCACCACATAGCTTGCCCATTTTTCCGCCATACAGGCGTCCGTCGTCAACACCTTGATCGACTGAAGGATTGCAATACATTTATCGATTTCGGATTCATCATGCGCCAGGTACAGGGCATTGCACATTCCCTGTTCGTATGCGTCAAGAAAAACCTTTCTCTCTTGTTTAAGATCCGGAATATACTCATCAAGCAGAGCCCGAAGCTGGATTCCGTCGATGATCACGTCGACTCCGTAGGTCTTAACGATATACCGCAACGCTTCCTTTGCATCCTGGAACGTAAGCTTATCTTCTTTTTCTTCCTCCAGCTCCGCTCCACAGAAAGGGCACCGAATGATAAGGCTGGCACGGGCGTTTGTTTTCCACTCGCTGCCGCACTTTTTACACTGCATTGTATATCACCGCCTTTTGTGGAATAATGACTATCAATGAACCTTCTGAAATGGTTCTCTCTGTGTCAAACACTACTCTAACTATACTAAATTTTTGATAAAAATTCAATAGCTATTTGTATTCTTTTGGACTATCTGCCAAATTATCTTATCCAAAGGGTATTTCCGACACAAAAACACGCCGTTTTGCACTGTACGGAAGCCTATTGGCTGTCCTGCGGCTTCCCTGTGCAAACGAGACTTGTTCACGATAGTGATACATAAGTATTATACTAAATTTTCAGAAATGATTCAATAATTTTTTATATTTTTTATAAAAATTTTGTACGAATTTTTTTGTTGAATTTTACCCATTTTCCACAAGAGTAGGATTTTGCTGCAACCAAAACCCGTCAAAACGACAAAAAAGCAGGCACGACATTTCATGGACGCCATGCCCGCTGTTGTTCACTTACTGAGGCTTGATTTCTTCAATCTGATAGATTTCAAAAATGTCGCCTTCTTTGATATCACTGAAGCGTTCCAGGGTAATGCCGCACTCAAAGCCGGCCGCTACCTCCTTGACGGAATCCTTGAAGCGCTGGAGGGAGGCGATCACATCATCTGCAATAACAATACCGTCACGCACCACACGCACCTGAGCGCCTCTGACCACCTTGCCGCTGAGCACATAGGAACCGGAAACCAGACCCACGTTGGTGATCTTATAGGTCTGACGAACCTCCACCTTGCCAAGCTGCGTCTCCTTGAATTTCGGTGCCAGCATACCCTTCATGGCCGCTTCAATTTCTTCGATGCAGTCATAAATGATGCGATACAGCCGCATATCCACACCGTCACGCTTGGCGTTTTCTTCGGCAACGGGATCGGGACGCACGTTAAAGCCGACAATGATCGCATTGGAGGCAGACGCCAGCATAACATCGGATTCCCGGATGGCTCCCACACCGCTGTGGATAACATTGACACGGATTTCCTCGTTGGTAAGCTTTTCCAAAGATTGTCTGACCGCTTCCACAGAGCCCTGCACGTCGGCCTTGACAATAATCTTCAGTTCCTTCATATCATCCAGACGCATTTGATCAAAGAGATTGTCAAGGGTTACCTTGGTACGGCTGTTAAAACGTTCTTCCTTCTCCGTGTTCTTTCTCTGTTCTACCAGTTCTCTTGCCAGACGCTCATCCGATACGGCATTGAACACATCGCCGCCGGTGGGGACATCATCCAGACCCGTAATTTCCACCGGAACAGAGGGGCCTGCATTCTTGACCCGCTGTCCCTTATCATTCATCATCGCACGGACTCTGCCGACCGTGGTGCCCGCTACAATAATATCGCCCACATTCAGCGTACCGTTCTGTACCAGCACCGTTGCAATCGGGCCGCGTCCTTTATCCAGCCGGGCCTCGATGACCGTACCCTTGGCGGCTCTGTCAGGATTGGCTTTCAGTTCCTTCATATCCGCTACCAGCAGCACCATTTCCAGAAGGTCATCAATGCCCTCCTTGGTATGGGCAGAAACCGGAATCACCGGTATGTCGCCGCCCCATTCCTCGGGAACAATCTCATATTCCGTCAGCTGCTGCTTGACCTGCTCCACATTGGCGCCGGGCTTGTCAATCTTGTTGACCGCCACGATAATCGAGACGCCTGCCGCCTTGGCATGGTTGATTGCCTCGATGGTCTGAGGCATAATACCGTCATCCGCCGCAACCACGAGAATGGCAATATCCGTTACCTGGGCACCTCTGGCTCTCATAGTCGTAAAGGCTTCGTGGCCGGGAGTGTCCAGGAAGGTGATTTCCCTGTCGTCGATTTCCACACGATAGGCACCAATGTGCTGGGTGATGCCGCCGGCTTCAGTCGAGGTAACGTGTGCGTGACGGATGCAGTCCAGCAGGGAGGTCTTTCCGTGGTCAACATGACCCATCACAACCACAACCGGCGCACGGGATACCAGAGTCTCATCGGTATCGTCACTGTCGTCAATGATTCTTTCCTCAATGGTTTCGATGGTTTCCTTTTCAACCTTGGCATGGAATTCCATGGCCACCAGAGAAGCCGTATCAAAGTCAATCACATGATTGACGCTTGCCATAACGCCGAAGCCCATCAGCTTGGTGATAACCTCTGCCGCTCTGGCCTTCAGACGCAGAGCCAGCTCTCCGACGGTAATTTCATCGGGAATCTGTACGGTAATCGGCTTGCTCTTTCTTTCCTTTTCAATCCGGCGCATTCTTTCCTGTTCGGTTTCCTTCCGGGAATTGCGGGGCTTGCCCTTCTGCTGGGAGCGCTGGGTGATTTTCTGCTTGGACACCATATTGACATTGTGCATTTTCTCGCTGGCCATACGGTCATACTTTTCGTTATAGCGTTCAATATCCACGTTGGAGGAACGTGTATTGATTACCCGGCTTCTGCTGCCAAAGGAAGCATCCTGTGCCTGTGTGCCGGTCTGATTGGCGGCAGGAGCGTTCTGGGATGCCTTAACAGGCGTCTTTTGCGGAGCCTGTGCATTCTTTCTGACATCCTTCTGAGGCTGTCTGCGGTCGCCTTCCTCCGCCTTGGCAGGCTTCGGTTTGTCTGTTCTGGTTTTGGCAGTCTCCGGTTTTCTGGCCTTTTCCTTTTTGTCGGAAGCTTCCGGTTCGGCAGGAGCCGGTGTCTCTGCCACTGCCGGAGCAGCCTGCTCTGCCGCATCGGCGGCGGAAGCAAAGTATTCGTCAAAGCTTGACACGCTGTTTTGCTGGGTATAATGCTCAAACACCATATTCAGCTCTTCCTCTGTCAGCGTGGTGGTAGGCTTTTTGATGACATTCATGCGATTTTTCAAAACCTCGGCTACTTCCTTATTCGGCACGTTCAGGTCTTTGGCAACCTCGTTCAGTTTATATTTTATCATATACATTCCTCCTGACTGTTCTCTGTACAAAGGGCTTTGACGCTTTTGGCAAAGCCTGTGTCATTGATCGAAATTATCCCCGTTTGTTTTCTGCCCACAGCCTGTCCGATTTCAGCCATGCTGAAATCCACCGTTACGGTTTCTACAGCGTTTTGCGCTGCAATGCCCGCTGCCGATCCGGCAGACCGTTCCGACAAATCCTTTGCCAGCAACAGCAAAGCACTTTCTCCTTTTCGGATAGAGTCGGCTGCCGTATCAAACCCCATCGACAGCTTTCCTGCCCGCCGTGCCAATCCAAGCAATGACAATAGCTTTTTATTCATCTCCGGAAACTCCCCCGTTCCGACCGCAGTCTGCGCCCTTATTCCTGTTTCAGTTCCTGTTCCAGGCGTTCATATACATCATCGGGTATTTTGCAGCTAAAGGCTCTTTCCAGTCGCCTTGCCTTTCGTGCCGCCGTAAGACAACCGGGATCTCTGCACACATAAGCGCCTCTGCCCGGCTTTTTGCCCGTCAGATCAACGCTGATTTCCCCGTGCTGCAGTACCTCACCGTTTTCGTCTGTCAGGTCAGGGGCTTTGACAACTCTGACAAGCTGCTTTTTCTCTTTCATTTCGC
Source organism: uncultured Ruminococcus sp. (assembly GCA_902772955.1). Lineage (GTDB taxonomy): Bacteria > Bacillota > Clostridia > Oscillospirales > Acutalibacteraceae > UBA1213. Next base: position 1,450 of record CACYCV010000145.1, on the reverse strand, counting down.
CGCAGCCCGTACATTTTCTCATGGGTATTTTCTTTTGCTTCATTTCGGCACCCCTTTGTTCTCGGCACAACCTTGAGACGGCTGTTCTGATCAGATTTCGTCCGCTGCTGCTTCTGCAGGCGATTCCGCCGTATCTGCCGGCTTCGCCTCATCGGCAGCAGGTTCTGCCGGAGCCGCCGGTTCTTCCTCTTCTCCGAAGAAGCCGCTTTCCGGACGGATATCAATTTTCCATCCTGTCAGCTTTGCTGCCAGACGGACATTCTGTCCTTTGTTACCGATAGCCAGAGACAACTGGCTGTCCGGTACGGTAGCCTTGCAGGCGCGTTCGACAGCGGGATCAATATCCACTTTGACCACCTCTGCCGGCGAAAGCGCAGCGGAAATAAACTTCACAGGATCCTCACTGTATTCCACGATATCAATCTTCTCTCCGCCAAGCACCTCCACGATCGCTCCCACACGCTGTCCTCTGGGACCGATGCAGGCGCCGATGGCATCTACATTTTCATCACGGCTGGCAACGGCAATCTTCGTACGGGAACCGGCCTCTCTGGAAATGGACTTGATTTCCACCGTTCCGTCAAAGATTTCCGGCACCTCAGATTCAAACAGTCTTTTCACCAGATCCGGATGGGTTCTGGAAATAATGGCTCTTGGCTCCTTGCCGCCCGTTTTGATATCTACAATATAAACCTTGATGCGGCTGCCCTCTGTCAGCACCTCACCGTTGATCTGCTCATTCTTCGGCAGGATGGCAATGGACTTGCCAAGACGCAGGGTAGCATTGCCGGTTTTGGGATCCACCTGCTCCACCGTTGCGGTAACGATTTCCTTGAGCTTGCTCTGGTACTCTGCCAGTGCCTGTCCCTTTTCCCCGTCACGGATGCCCTGCCGTATAATATTTCTGGCAGTCTGCACCGCAATTCTTCCGAAATCCTTAGGATCCAGCCGGATACCGATTTTATCCTCCGACATTGCCGCCGGTACGATTTTTCTGGCATCCTCCAGCGCAATTTCGCGGCTGCTGTCGGTTACCTCTTCCACGGCGGTTTTATTGAGATACACTTCAAAAATCCCCTCATCCGGTTCCATTTTGATAAGTACATCCTCATTGCCGTTATAGGTATTCTTACACGCCGTCACAATTGCCTTCTGGATCTGGCTGATCATAAAATCCACCGGAATTCCTCTTTCCTTTTCCATCAGGGCAAGTGCTTCATACAGTTCCGTATTCCGGTTGTCCTGCGGCTTTTCCGCCTTTTTCTTTTTCATGATGTTACCTCCGTAATCTGATATTATAGCAATCTCCTATTATAGCAATCTCCTATTATAGCAATCTCCGAAAACAATCCTGTCGTGGGTCCGGCCACGGAAATCAACTTTCTTCTCCGGAATATTGGGACTCTGTCCCAAACCCTGCCGGGGGAAACCCTTTTTTGAAAAAAAGGGT
>CACYCV010000144.1 GCA_902772955.1 uncultured Ruminococcus sp. | reverse complement strand
GAAGTACGCTTCGCTAAGGCAAAAGTTTTCGCTCAAGCCTTTTTCAAAAGGCTTGCAGGGTCCAGGGACAGAGTCCCTGGGCGCACTTCGCAGAGTGCGAAATACCAAAGGGGCTTGAGAACAAGGTTCAGGAATAGGAGGCTTTCAGAGAAATGATCAAAACAGAGTGTTATTCTCTTGGTGCGTTGGGCGCTAATTGCTATTTTGTGTCGGATGCAGACAATGGGGTATCCCTGGTGGTGGATCCCGGCGTCGAATCACCGGAGGTTGAGGCGAGAATTATTGCCTTCGGAGAGGAAAAGCTGCGGTATATTCTGCTGACCCACGGTCATTTTGACCATATCGGCGGTGTGGCCGCACTGAAAAAGCGCTTTCCCGGCGCGCAGATTGTGCTGGGAGAAGGGGATAGCGGCTTCCCTTCTGATGCAAGGCTGAACCTTGGCTATCATTTTGATCTGGACGTTCCTTCCTTTACGGCGGATCGTCTGGTGCATGACGGCGAGGAGCTTCCCTTTGGCAGCAGGAGCATTACCGTGATTGCCACCCCCGGCCATACCCGCGGCGGCGTCTGTTACGAACTGGAGGATTGCCTTTTCACCGGTGATACGTTGATCAGCTGTACTACCGGCAGAACGGATTTTCCCACGGGAAGCGCTCGTCAGATCATGGATTCTATGGCTCGCCTGGCAGCCATTCCGGAGGATCTTGCCGTTTACTGCGGTCATGGGGAAAGCTCTACCCTTGAATATGAACGCAGTTATAATCCCTATATGAGGTACCGTCATGATCACGATTTATATTAATCATGAATATCATTACGAAACGGAAAATCTGGTGCGCTTGTTTTTTCCAAACGAGAAAATTATCGTAGAACGCTCCCTTCCGGAGCAAAAAAGCATTCCTAATGTGACGGCTCTGCTGCAGGAACAGGAGGGGAAACGCCGGATTTGCGTTGCCGTGGAAACGGATTCCTTCCGGCAGGAGGAAAGCTGTGAATGGACTGAGGGAGGGGGGGACACCGAAAAGGAAACGGAGCGCGCCCTGGCAGTTTGCCTGTACGGATTGCTGGTCCGTCTGACTGGCAGACAGCAGCCCTGGGGAATTCTGACAGGAGTGCGCCCCATCAAGCTGTTCCGCCGGCTGACCGAACAGCTTGGCGCGGAAAGAGCGGGGGATTATTTCCGGGAGAAGCTGCTGGTTTCGGAGGAAAAAACCAGACTGAGCGCTATGACAGAAGCCTATGAAAAGAAGATTCTTTCTCTCAGCCGGCCCAGATCCTTCAGCCTGTATTGTTCCATTCCCTTCTGTCCCTCCCGCTGCTCCTACTGTTCGTTTGTATCACAATCCATTGAAAATGCCAAAAAACTCATAGAGCCATATCTGGAGCTGCTTTGTCAGGAAATCCGGGCAACCGGTGAAATAGCCCGTGCCTGCGGACTGCACCTGGAAACCGTCTATATCGGCGGCGGTACCCCCACCACCCTGACGGCACCCCAGCTGGGACAGCTGATCCGGACCATTCAGTCCTCTTTTGATATGGCGCCCTGCCGGGAATTTACCGTGGAAGCCGGAAGACCCGACACCATTGACGCCGATAAGCTGTCAGCGCTGCTAAAATGCGGTGTTGACCGCATCAGCATCAATCCTCAGACCCTGAACGATGAGGTTCTTCAGGTGATCGGGCGGCGTCATACGGCACGGCAGACATTGGATGCCTATGCTCTGGCAAAAAGGATGGGCTTTCGTCATATCAATATGGACCTGATTGCCGGTCTTCCCACGGAAAGTGTGGAGAGCTTCCGGCATACCCTGGATACTCTCTGCGAACTGGCGCCGGAAAGCATCACGGTACATACCCTTTCCATGAAGCGTTCTTCCCGCCTGACCAGCCAGGGAACCCTTCTGGAAACCGCTGGAGAGGTTCCTGCGGCAGCCATGCTGCGCTATGGAGAGGATGCTCTGAACCGATGGGGCTATCATCCCTATTATCTCTATCGCCAGACCCGTATGGAGGGCAATCTGGAAAATGTGGGTTGGGCCAAGGAAGGCTTTGACGGACTTTATAACGTTTATGTCATGGATGAGACTCACACCATTTTAGGCTGTGGCGCCGGAGCGGTGACGAAGCTGAAAAAACCGGCTTCGGAATCCTTGGAACGCATATTCAACTATAAATATCCGTATGAATATATCAATGGCTTTGAGGAAATGCTCAAGCGGAAGGAAAGGGTGACGACTTTTTATGCTGAACTGGCTGAATACCTATCGCAGATATGCCTGTGATATCCATCGCATCAATCAGGAAGCCCGGCAAAGCCCGGAAGACTTTATTCTGACGGTGGAAAAGATTTTTCATAGTGATATCAGGCTGATTACCGACCGGATTCTTAATATTCCCGTCAAGCGTCACATTCTGTTTTTGTCCGGCCCCTCCAGCAGCGGCAAAACTACCACCGGAAAAAAGCTGGCAGAGGCCTTTGAATCCAGAGGCTGCCACACCATACTGATTTCCATGGATGATTTCTATCTGGGAAAGGACTATATCCGCCTGCTTCCCAACGGCAAGTACGATTTTGAATCGGTGGAAGCCCTGGATATCCCTCTCATGAAGCAATGCGTGGAACAGATTGCCCGTTACGGGGAATGCGACATTCCGGTTTATGATTTTCCCAACAGCTGCCGCAGCAATCAGACAAGGCGTATTCGTCTGGAGGAGGATTCCGTGGTGATCATCGAGGGAATTCACGCCTTGAACCCGATTTTTGACGGGGCAATTCCCAGAGAATATGTGAGCAAGGTGTATGTCAGCGTGAAGCAGGGCATCAAGGATAATGAACAGGCCGTGCTGACGGACCGTCAGGTTCGTTTGATTCGCCGTATTATCCGGGACAACAGCTTCCGGGGTACCCATCCCTCTGCCGTGATCGATATGTGGGAAGATGTGGTTGCCGGTGAAATGAAAAATATCCGCCCTTACCGCTATACCAGCGATTTCACGCTGAATACCATCCATATCTATGAATCCTGTATTATGAAGGAACGGGCATTGTCGCTGCTGACAGGGGTGGATCCCGCTACTCCTGCCGGAAAAATTGCCGACGGTCTGATCCGTTCTCTGGAACGGTTTGAGGCGCTGCCGGAGGAGCTGGTGCCTGAAAATTCCCTGATCCGGGAATTTATCGGCGGCGGAAGCTACGAATACTGATTTGGGAAAAATCCCGCTTTCTGCCCGGAAAAACACTGAAAACAAGCGGCAAGGAAATCAATTTTTAAAAATATACCCTTTTTTCTGTTAATCTTCGATAAAAAAACACAAGTTTTTTTGGAAAGGG
>CACYCV010000143.1 GCA_902772955.1 uncultured Ruminococcus sp. | reverse complement strand
GAACCCATGTAGTTTTTCCTTCATAATAATACCCGGCAATACCGACGGAATTCAGATCCGGACGGAGCATGTTTCTTCGATGTGCCTGCCCACTGTAATCATAATTCTCTTCAATAAAGGACCCTGTTGCCTCGATGGATGGGATGATATTACCATTAGGCACGATCTCTCCGAACCATCCTGATCCTTTATAAATGTTTTCTCCCACGGAGGAAACATTCGACGGGTACAGAGTCCGGTACTTTGTTCCGTTGGGTCGTGTATGCTCAAACTTATCCATCACTTCCTTTGCACGGATCTTGGCAGCAGTTTCCAGATCCCCGTTTCGGGTGAGTTTTCTCAAACTGTTCCCGCTGTTCGTATTATAGTATGTTTTTGTGCTGTTATCCTGATTCCAAACCCAGTTGTTTGATCGCGTGCGGAATTCATTGAGATCATCATAGGCACTGTCTTCTGTAATGTTTCCATTGACATACAGTCCGGTCAGAATCTCACCCCGTTGCCCGTCTTCCATGGCATAGCAGATCACAACACAGCCCGGACTGACTCCGTATATTACATTACCTTTTACAGTTGCGACATTCTCTTTCTCGCCGACATTCCAAACGACCAGACCATATTTACCTTTATCTTTTGAAATTGTGAGTGGGTATGCGTCTCCCGCTTCCATTGAAATGATCCTATTGTTAAACAATCTGTTTTCACAGGATCGATCCGTTCTGTTCGAGGAATTGGAATAGCTTTTTTTCTCAGCATACCGATACAACATCTGGGCAAGTTCGGCACGCATTGCGGTCCCTTTCGGTGCCACGGACGCGGATCCCCGGCCTGTCATAAACCCGACCTGGACTGCCCAGCTTATGGAAGACTGCGCATAAAGAGATATCCCGCTGTAATCAGTATACCCTGTAATGTCCGTTCTTCCTGTCGTGTTTTTACCCTGAAATCCAGCGAATGCCTTGAAAAACACCGCCAGCTGTTCTCTCGTGACCGGTGCCGACGGGCGAAATGTACCGTTCGAAAAGCCGGCAGCGACCCCGTTTTTCGCTGCCCAGTTTACTGCATCGCAATACCACGAGGATTGCTCCACATCCGAAAACGGAGCCGTTCCTTTTACCTCTGGTTTTCCCTCGATTGCATAAAAAGTCTGAACGACCATTGCGCGGCTAACATTACTCTTTGGCGCAAACTTTGTATCCGACATACCGCTCATCAGACCGTTTTTCAGCACATAGTCCAATGCGGTATGATACCACGCGGATCGGTCCACATCCGTAAACGCGGAACAGGGATCCGTCTCGGCATATGCATTCGCCACAATCGAAATGCTCATCAGCAAGCCCATAAGCAGAGCAAGTATTCTTTTTCTCAATTTTATACATCCTCTTTCCATGCTTTTCTTTATTCGGTCATGGTATATCCATGCCTTGAGGATGTACCATGACCGAATGATATCATAGGGTCCATCGTGTCATTTGGAATATCTGCGACTCATTGTATTTTCCCCTGTTTTCACGCTGCGCAGGAACTGTTGTCCCTATTCATAGTCGATGAAATAACTTACTCTTTCTATCATTACGACATCATCACAGAGGTATCTGTTAAAGTGAGATAAACGTGTTTTCTGCTGATAGGAATACGCAGCGTTATTATTGCTCCATCTTTTTTATTAAATCGAAGATATAGCTCTTCCTTTGCCACTTCAGGCGCCAGCGTAGCGCAAAATTCTCCATCCGATTCCGTTACGCAGGACCATATTACCTTATTCGTCCCGTTCGGCATTTTCAAAAACAGCTCCATGCTGATGCCGCCCTGAGGCACATCGTTGTCATCGGTCTTCTTTCCGTGAACATAGACTGTATTGCCATTCAGATACTCATTAAATGATTTCAGCATAGTGGCCAACTGTGCCCTCGTCAAAGTTCCTCTCGGTTGAAGGACCGATCTTCCATCATCAGTTTTCACACCACTGATGACCCCGACACCAACTGCCCATCGTATGGAATCGTAAGCGAACTTGGATACATTTTTGTAGTCAGGATACCCCAGAATACTGGTTTTTGGTAACATAGACTCCGTATACCGTTCGATTTGAATCATATATGCCCGAAGAAACGTTGCCGCCTGTTCTCTCGTAACACTCTTATCCGGGGCAAATTCTTCCTCAGACAGGCCACTGGTGACTCCGGTCGAAGAGGCCCAGTTTACTGCATTGACATAGAACGCACCCTTTTTCAAATCCTTAAATGAAGACTCTCCCTCTGCCTCAGGCTTGTCTGCCATTGCATACAGCGTAGTAACAAATTGGCCTCTGGTAACCACACCGTTCGGATTAAAGGAGGTCTCGCTGATTCCAGCCATCATCCCCTGCTCCACCACATAATCCACATAGGGAACGTACCAGCTGTTTTGTTTTACATCCTTAAACTGCTTGCTGCTGTCTGCAAAGACAAAGGTCGTCAGCAACATCACTGCAAGCATAAGACACAATACTGTTTTAAATCTTTTTTTCATCATCTTTCTCCTTGCTCTTCGTATTCTCATGCCATTCCCCTGCTATAACACGCTATTTTTCTACAAAGAATCTCTACCCATACTTTCATCGCCTTCATCCTTTTAGAAGTGCGGAACAGCATAATGTATTTCTCGGGAAGAAAAAGCTGTGTCATTCTTGCAGATTGATCAGCATCAATGGATACATTGGGGACCGATTGTTTCATAGGGCAACTGCCAACTCTATTGTTATTTCCTCATTTCAACCGATACAGTCCAGTAGTTTACTCCAATATCAAATTTTCTTGAAGTGAAAACCAGATAACCGGGAGCGCTTACTACTACATATGCCCAGTCGACCCACCGTCCATTGGGACACCAGTCATTGGTCGGATTGAAATTCCCATTACCGTCGGTCTTCCCCTGCCAGAGGAGTTTGTATTCCGTTTCCTTTTCGAGGACGCCATATACTTTGACATCCGCTCCAGAGACGGGTTTCGTTCCGTATTTTACGGTCCCTTTCAACCATCCGTATTGTGGACCAGGAGTATTTTCGGAACTAGGCTGCGAATATTCCGATGGGTTTTCTTTTCGACACAGCGCTTTTGTTTCCTTCTTTTCAGTCGCTTCTTTTCCTATTTTAGATAGTTTTAAGCTTTTATTCCCAAACATCTTCAGCACTGCTTTGTCATAGTTCTCTTGGCCCCGTCCCTTTTCATAATCATCTATGTACCTATCCTCAATCCCATTGACATCTTTTGATTCTTCATATGCTGTCTTCGTTGTTTTACCTTTCATCAATTGATCAAAAACCGTTTCCATGGTATCTCTGCCCCATGATTTTGTGACTGCGTGCGTATAGCCGTAGACCGTTGCCACACCTTTGCTCATAAGTGTTTTGGCCATGGATGCATCGTCCGCCGAGTGACAGGTGTTCAAATATACCAGACTGTTCTTGAAATCTCCCTGGTTATAATAATGATTAAAAAATTCTGTAGTAACCCAATAGTATTCCGTATTAGTGTTGGGTACTTTTACTTTCAGCACGCGCGGTTTCCCTACGCCCGAATCATTCAAATCCGCAGCATACGTAATATCATTTTCCTCTGAAACCATCACATTTGTCATAAAATATGTATGGTTTTGCGGATCGTATTTCCCGTGGTCATCCAGAATGATTACACCATAGTTCTTCAAGTTTTTAAACACTTCAATATTGACACCCGAACTGTACTTATACAGAGAGTATTGAAAACCATATTTGCTTTTTTCCAGTTTGGTTGCAATGTTTCCTGCCGTAACACTTACATCTATTCCATTTATTGTCGCCACCTGTTTTTTTGTTTTTTCCGCAAGCGTTATCAGGGACGGCTCGCCAGCACCCTGGTCGAGAAGACCATCGCCTGTATCAACGGTAAAAAACACATACGTTTGCTTTGAAGTTAAATGAATGATGATCGAGTTTTCATATTCTGTGTATGAATCGACGACCCCGGATTTCTTTTCCATCTCCAAATGATTCCGCAATGCTTTTTTTATCGATTCCAATGAATCTCCATTTGCTTCCCCATCCGATCTTATTCTGTCCAGATCTTTTGTCAAAGCATCATACCGCATATAGTTCTCGGAGGTTTGTTTATCATAGCAGTTTAATAAAACATATTCATCGGTTCGTTTTCCATTGACTTCCAGATAAACCGGCTTGTTATCCACTTTACTGCCATGATACGAACAGCTAGCCGTATAAACATGATCTCCTGCTGCCTTATCGGCACCGATTCCTTCATCATTCATGGTCAGCCATTTTTTTCCATCTTCATCTACGATCAACAGTTCCTGTGATTCATCGGATTCTACATCTGCATAAAACCTTATCGTATTTGCTTGCCCCAAAAGAACGTCGTTGTTTTCCCCGCGGAAATTAAACCCAATCGACCCTATTACTGAGATCATCTCATCAAAACGCATGAGCATGGTGGCCAGTTGTGCTCGTGTCATAGATTCTTTCGGTGACAGATACACCTGATTATTCTTTTTCACTCCTGAAACAAGTTCAACACCCGTCGCCCACTTCATAGATGCAATCGCAAATTTTGAGACGGTTGATGCGTCCGGATAGTCGTTCAGTTCACCACTCTCCGACACGTCATCTTCCGCAATTTTTTCCATATATGCTCTGAAAAACGTGGCCGCCTGCTCACGCGTCACCGGTCGCTCCGGCCCAAAGGTTGTTGCGGTTATTCCGCCTGTGACACCGGCTGAAGCAGCCCAGTTCACTGCATCCACATACCATGCATTGGGTTTCAGATCTGTGAAAGCAGATCGCTCTGCTCCTGTGGGTTTCCCTGATAATGCAAACAGGACCTGAACATACTGAGCTCGCGTTACCACCCCATTCGGAGCAAATGTATTCGAACTGATTCCTGTCATCAAACCTTCTTCCAACACATAATTGACATAAGGAATATACCAGCTTTTCTGGTTGACATCTTTATAGTTGCTGCTGTTTGCGGCAAACACGCCGATAGGAAGAATCGACACTATCATGCAAAGCACCAGCAGCATTCCGATCCATTTTCTTTTCATGCGCACCCTCCTATTTTTATTCAGAGCAATTCATAGATTTGTTTTTCTTTTCCGTTTATACCCGTAAATTTAAAATCATTCTGAGCATTGTTCGGTTTCTCAGGCATTTCGATGGAAGTATATCTTCTGTCGCCGGTTAATATGCTCGAATCTGTCGGATAATCTCATCTTTATAAACGAATGCAGAAGGATCCTCTTCCTTAAACACAAAAACGCTGTTTTGCAGGCGCTGGAATTCCGCAGTTGAAACACGGTTGCCATCCCAGGTACAGTATTCCTCGCGGCCAACTTTTTCCGAATACCAGTATCCGGTATGAAGCAACGTAAACCGGCCGTCTCTCAGATGATAATAGCGGTACGCAATACAGGTTCGCCCGTCTTCCAGCTCACATGTACAGAGGTTTCCGGTATTGCCTTCTATCTTTATGCCGAGTGCATAGGAATCCATCCTCTCTATCCGGCCATGGTAATAACCAACTATTGAATTCCCTTGCGCAATGGTTGTGGCAACACGATGAAGTTCCGGCCTTCCGTCCCCATCCACATCAATAAGTCGATAACGTGTATCCCGATCCCACGCAGATCCGCTGTAACCGGAATTGATATAGTCAATATATGCCTGTTTCCATCCGTCAGCACCCAACGAAGATCGACTGCTCACATCTTTCTCACGGGCATAAATGATTGTCGTAATCTGACCTCTGGTCAGTTTTCCGGCGGGTACAAACTGCTGGTTTCCCATCCCGCTCATGCACCCGTGGGAAAGCATGGTATTGACACTGGTGACTGCCCAGTT
>CACYCV010000142.1 GCA_902772955.1 uncultured Ruminococcus sp. | reverse complement strand
TTCCGGACCGACGCTGTCACATTGGTGACCTTCTTGGGCGGAAGACCCTTCTTTGCCCGCTTGACATTCATCTTTTCAATGTTCTTCGCCACCATTTCATTGAGGTCGACCTTATCCATGTAGCGGTTGACGATCAGCTGAATGATGACCTGAATACCGGAACTTGCAACCCAGTACAGTCCCAAACCTGCGGAGAACATGAAGCACATCACAACCGAGAGGATCGGGAACATGATGTTCATCGTATTCATCATGCTCTGCTGCTGATCCTGCGAATTGCTCTTCTTGCCGTTGCCGCGCTGCATCAGCCAGGATGACAGCCACTGCAGGCCGCCCGCAAGGATCGGGATGAAAATTGCCGGCCAAAGCTGCTGCATGGGAGTCATCGTCAGATTGATTCCCAGGAATGTATTGACGCTGTTGATCTTGTCCGCAACAGAGGTATAGGCGTTTGTCAGTTCAGAATTATTGAAGATACCAAGAAAAGTCTGCCATTCCTCCGGGTTGAAGTTATACATCATATCAATGATGTGGTCTGCTTCTTCGAGGGTAGCGTTTTTCCGCTGGATCCGGTTGCTGTTGAAAAGCGTCAGAAGCGCTTCATTCACTGCATAGCCGTCAATATTCTGAAGTGCTGCAGCGACACCAGCAAAATACTCCTTCAGTTTGGTAATGTATCCGGGCATATGGTAAATGACCTGATACAGTGCGAACAGAATCGGCATCTGCAGAAGCGTCTGTACGCATCCGCCTGTCGCGGAAGTACCGTACTTGGCATAAACTTCCTTGGTTTCCCGCTGCATGGCCATAGCGGAAGCGCTGTCTTTTTTGTCTTTGTACTTTTCCTGAACTTTTTTGATTTCAGGCTGGATAATGGACTGCAGTTTGGAATATTTCTGCTGCCGGATCGAGAGCGGAATCATCAGCGCCTTGATAATCAGCGTAAACAGGATGATTGCAAGACCGATGTTCGGAAGGCCGATGAAATTGAGGCCTTCAAAAATCCAGTTCATCAGGTGACCGAGCACCCAGGCAATGGGCCCGATCAGAAACCAGTTACTTTGCGTAGCTGTTAGAAAGCTCATTCCTTTCCTCCTTACTTTAAGGAACAGGGTCGTATCCGCAGTTCCGGTTAAACGGATTGCAGCGAAGGAAGCGTTTTAAGGCAATCCATCCGCCCTTAAGCGCACCGTATTTTTCGATCGCCTCCACCGCGTATTCGGAACAGGTCGGGATAAATTTACAGTGGGTGTATCGTTTCATTGGCGATAAATACTTCTGATAAAAATGTATCATTCCGATCATAATCTGTTTCATCAAGGAACACCCGCTTCAGTTCTCTGTTTTTCAGGAAGTCTCCGTCCCGGATTCTTCCTCATAAATGGAATGTCTCTTCAAGAGTGAGATAAGAGACGATTCAATTTCAGTAAATCCCTGATCCTTTGCGCTTTTTCGCGCTAACACTATCATGTCTTTGTCTTTCCGGATATGTGTCTTGTTGAGACGGTACGCTTCCCGTATCAGTCTCGCGAAATGATGCCGGACAACCGAGTTTCCGACTTTTTTGCTGCAGACGATCCCGATTTTCCCGGTGCCGTCCGCAATGTAAACGACGAGGTTCGGATCCGCATAGGAACGATGTTTCCGGTAAACAGCGTCAAACTCCGCTTTTGTTCTTAAGGAATCAATATTTCTCATCCGTTCCCCGCCTGCCGATCATAAACAAAAGCCACTGCAGCAGTGGCTTATTGAACTGTTAAAACTTTTCTGCCTTTTGCACGGCGCGCGGAGAGAACCTTTCTGCCGCCTGCGCTCTGCATCCTTGCTCTGAAGCCGTGAACTCTCTTGTGCGAGCGTTTCTTCGGCTGGAATGTCATCTTCATATATTCTTCCTCCTGTTATTTTCCATATTTATCCGGAAAAAGCGACACCATGACAAATTATATTAAAGAAAGCTTATAAAGTCAAGCGTTTTTTTATTTGGTACAGATCTGATCGTCCGGATAAAAGTGGATAAACATGCAAATATATGTTTATATTGTTGATAAGTTGTCTTGATTTTTGTGAATTCTGAGCTGATTTTTTAATTTTTCAACAGCTTTATCAACACTGAATAACATTGTACAACCCATTTTTCAACAAAATGTTTATAATCTGTTGAAAACCCGTTTGATTTTGCGTTCATTTTTTTATAAAACGGCTGTTTTTCTAAGAAAATCAAGCCTTTCTGCGATCATCTGTTCGTCGGAAAACTCTGGTATTTTTCCGGTTTTCAGACGTTCTTCTTCTTCCGGAAAAAGCAGTTTTCACAGAAAGAACATTGTACTTATAAACACTTTCAACATGCTTTTCCACAATGGATATAAAAAAGTCAGAAAAAGAGCGATTCAATCTTTACTTTATCGCGATTTTGAGGTATAATTACAAAGGTCATAAATGCCCTTTACAGGGCTTTTTATTTCGACAGCGCCTGTTATCATACAGAGAGAGATAGGTAAGATCATGCTTGAGACAATCCGACAGAACTGGCAGAAAATCAAGGAAAATATCCGGGATGAATACGAGATTACCAATGTTCCGTACTCTACCTGGAT
>CACYCV010000141.1 GCA_902772955.1 uncultured Ruminococcus sp. | reverse complement strand
ACTCCTGCTATGATTTTATTTATAGATAGTTCTTGTACAGTAACTTCATGGATCATGGATACATTCACACATTGTTTAAAAAACAAACATTTTTGTAGTGGATATGTATCCTCTCCGACAACCCGAAGAACCCGTTACACGCTTTCAAAATCAAACTCTACCGCTGTGCTGCCCTGCGAAAAAAGTTTGGAAAGCAGACATACCGTCTCCACATGCCCAGTCCTGGGAAACATATCAATCGGGACGGCTTTCTGAACCGGGAAGCCAAGCTCCTCCAGGATTCTGACATCCCTTGCCAGTGTGGCTGGGTCGCAGGAAACGTAGACTATTCTGCTGGGAGACATTCTGGCAATGGTATGCAGCAAAGTACTGTCACAGCCCTTGCGGGGCGGGTCAACCAGGATACAGTCTGGACGAATCTCCCGTCCCGCAAGCTGTTCGGCTGCCTGTGCCGCATCAGCACAAAGAAACTCCGCATTAGAAATCCCATTGTCCGCTGCGTTTTGATTAGCGTCTGCAATTGCCTGAGGAACAATTTCGACACCAATGACCCTTTTAGCCTGATGTGCCATCGACAACCCGATGGTTCCTGTACCGCAGTAGAGATCCATCAGGGTTTCCGTAGAATTCAGAGCAGCAAATTCCGCTGCTAAACGATAGAGTATTTCCGCCTGGTCACGATTAACCTGATAAAAGGATAAGGGAGAAATCCGAAATTTTAACCCGCACAGAGTGTCCGTAATCGTGCCCTCTCCCCACAAAATCCGGGATTCCTTTCCGGTAATGACGTTCGTTTTTTCCGTATTGATATTCAGCACCACTGTTTTCAACGACGGCAAACCGTTTGTCATACGCAGGATAAGATCCTTTTCGTGAAGCAAGGACTCCGAATTGGCCACGATACAGCACATCAACTCCCCGGTCCTGTCGGCATGACGCAGATACAGGTGACGCAGAATTCCGGTATGGGAAGCTTCATCATAGGGAGGAATGTGATATTCATTGGCCCATTCCAAAAATATCTCCGTTGCCCTACGGAAGACAGAATTCTGTAGCTGACATTCCTTCAAGGGAATCACTCGATGACTGCGTGGCGCAAAGAATCCAACCCTCACACGGCCTTCCTTGTCAAGGGTCACCGGCAGCTGCGCTTTATTCCGATAGCAATCACTTTTAGCGGCTCCCACTATGGGGAAAATACGCTCCGCAGGAATTCCGCCGATGCGCGTCAAGGCATCAGTCACCCGTTTTTGTTTAAATGCAAGCTCCGCTTCATAGCGGATATGACGAAATACACAGCCGCCGCACTTACCGAACACCTCGCAGTCCGATGCCTGCCTGTCCGGAGAAGGCTGCAGCAGGGTTTCCAATTTCCCATAGGCAAGATGCTTGTTTACCTTCAGGATTCGCAGCTGCAGCCTGTCGCCTACCGCAGTTGCCGGAACAAAAACCGTCATTCCGTTAACCTTACAAATACCGCTTCCCTCAGTGGTATAATCAAAGATCTCCGCTTCATAAACAGCATTTTTCTGCAAAAGTGTCTCCTGCTCCTGATGCTTTTTCATCCTGTACTTCCTCCCTGTTTTCCGGCTGTCTGTTAAATCAAATCTAACTTAATTATACCACCTTTCCCCTCTACCGCCAACCCTCCCGGGAATCTTTTCATGGAAATCAACTTTCTTCTCCGGAATATTGGGACTCTGTCCCAAACCCTGCCAGGAAAAAAACCTTTTTTGAAAAAAGGGTTTTTCCCCGACCCCTTTCCAAAAAAACTTGTGTTTTTTCCATCAAAGAACAAAAGAAAAAAGAGTATATTTTAAAAATTGATTTCCCTGGAATCTTTTTAATCCGTAAAACGTATTTCCAACTTTCAAACCTCTCATTTGTGAAGTCAACTACCTCATGTGCTGCTTCTCCGTCAGCAGGTTGGAATGTCAACCTTTAATTATTGTTATGGTTGACATTTGTTGTTTTTTGTGATATACTATGAAAAAGATAATAAAGAAAGAGGCTTCCTTATGAATCCATCCTCCAAAAAGAAAACGACGCATTCATCCTCTGACTCCAAAGTTTCTGTCACTCGTATGGAACACACCAAAAATCTGGTACTGATCGCCCTATTTTCCGCAATGATGGCAGTTTGCGCTCAGATAACGATTCCTGTTCCGCCGGTTCCCTTTACCCTGCAAACTCTGGCCTTTTTCCTGGCAGGCGGTTTGTTTGGCATGAAGCGGGCTTTGATCAGTTCGCTGATTTACCTATTACTGGGAATCATCGGCGTTCCGGTTTTTGCGGGATTTAAGGGCGGTGTGTTTCAGTTACTTGGTCCCACCGGCGGCTATATCATCGGATTTGTTGCCACAGCGGCAATTGTCGGGGTTGCTGCCGATCATTTTGGCAGAAAGCTCTGGATCATGCTGACAGCCATGACGATTGGACTATTTGCCTGTTATCTCTTCGGTACGGCATGGTTTTTGATCGTTTATAACAACACGAAAGGCAGTATGGATTTGTTAAAGGCGCTTTCCATCTGTGTCACACCCTTTCTGCTGTTTGATACCGTAAAAATTGTCCTGGCTGCCATTCTGGTCAATCGACTCTCCTTTATCATGAAAAAAACGCTGTCATAAGTCATATACTCCTGAAACATCATCCTGTTCGTCTGCTCAGTCAGAAGGCCGGATGATGTTTCTTTTGGACGTTTCGCACTCTGTGTGCGGTGGTGCAACGACAGGAATTAACATTGAAATGTATTATGATCGACATAATAGCATTTTTCACTGCAGCTTACGCTGCTGTCAAGAAAGCAGGATAAGTTGATGGCTTCGCCCCCAAGCCCCTTTAGTATTTCGCTGTCTGCGGACAGCGACTTAGGGGAACTTTTGCGAAAAAGTCCCCCTAAGTGTCTCGCCTGTCGGCTCGGTCGGTGCTTCTCAGTCGTTGGCTGAGAGGTCTCCACTGGAGATCCGCACCCTCGAAAACAAACGTTGCAAAGCGTTCTTCCGGTCAGAATGCACCCACCCCTATGTGACGAATACGTTTCTGCACATTCAAGTGTGTTGCTATATGAACCCCTCCGTCACGACTTACGCCGTGCCATCTCCCCTTGTCAGGAGAGGCTTGCGAAGCGTTCTTCCGGTCAGAAGAGAACCACCCCAAAGCGGCGCGTAAGCGTCGTGAGGGGCGGAAGCCGCGGCAGGAAAGTAAGACACGGCAAAATCAAGCGCAGCGTAGCGGAGCGCTGCCGCGAACACGTCCTGTGCGGTCACGCGGTTAGTGTAAAATAATTCTGGGGAAAATGCCCGGTCAGAATGCAACCGCCCCAAAGCGACGCGTAAGCGCCGTGAGGGGCGGAAACCGCGGCAGTAAACCTGGACACGGCACAACCGAGCGGAACGGAGTGGAGCGCTGCAGCGAATCGTCCCGCGCGGTCACGCGCCGCACCGTTGCATTTTGCTGATGGGGATGTTATAATAAAGGGGAAGAAATCTGCTGTACTTTCATCCGGAAGGAGGAATCCTTATGTCTCCGTTTTGTCCAAAATGCAGTCAGCTTGGACTGACCCCCAAAACAAGACGCTGTTCCTATTGCGGCTATAAGGTACGCAGTCACCCGATGCTGGATTTGTATGTTCCTCAACGTCCGTATAAAAGAACTTTTTTGCCGGATCTGCCCAAAGGGAAAATGATCCTGATGGCAGTCTGTATTATTCTTGCCATAGCCACTTTTGCCTGGCTTTTTTATGCAGGTTACACTCTGTGGGCTTTCCTGGTGTGTATCGGTATTCTTTTGTTCGGAATTCTGGTGTGCGGCTATCGTCCGCGGCACTGAGTCTGAGCTTTTCCTGGTTTTTCTCTCATAGGGAAAGACCTCTTCTGAAAAGTCGGTGCCATAAAACGTTTCTTCAAAAAAACGCCATCCGCTCCTGCAAAAAACAGGAAACGGGTGGCGTTTGATTCTCTTTGAACAGAGAAGAATCCTTAATCCTCATCTTCGGTTTCCGGCATATCCCAGTTGTGATATACGTTCTGGACATCATCATTATCGTCCAGCATATCCAGCAGCTTCTGCATTTTTTCAGCAGCATCGGGATCTTCAATCTTGGTATAGGTGGAAGGAATCATGGAGACGTCAGCCGACACAAATACATAGCCCTTTGCTTCCAGTGCCTCCATTACCGTACCGAAATCCTCCGGAGCGGTATAGATTTCGTAAACATCGGCAGATTCAGAAGAAAAATCCTCTGCACCGGCGTCCAGCGCATCCTCCATCAGCTTGTCTTCGTCATTATCTTCCTTTTCAATGACAATCAGTCCCTTCTGAGTAAACATAAAGGAAACGCAGCCCTGGGTACCCAGGTTGCCGCCGTATTTGTCAAAGAAATGACGGATATCACCGGCTGTACGGTTGCGGTTATCTGTCAGCGTTTCAACGATAACAGCGATACCGCAGGGACCATAGCCTTCATAAGTGATGGACTCGTAGTTGTTTCCGTCTGCACTGCCGGCTGCTTTTTTGATAATACGCTCGATATTTTCATTAGGTACATTGTTAGCCTTTGCCTTGGCAATACACTCTCTCAGCTTGGAGTTAGAGGCAGGATCGGCACCGCCGCCCTCTCTGACGGCTACCGCCAGCTCTCTGCCGATTTTGGTAAACACCTTGGCTCTGGCACCGTCTGTCTTTTCTTTTTTACGCTTAATGGTACTCCATTTTGAATGACCGGACATCTTTTTATTCCTCCTGTATAATCCTGATTGGCGAAAAGGAAACGACTCTTAACCCTTTTCGAGACTTGCCTTAATGAATTCTCTGAACAGCGGATGAGCGTGATTGGGACGACTCTTGAATTCCGGATGATACTGCACACCGATAAAGAACCGGTTGGCAGGAATTTCCACTGCCTCTACCAGCAATCCGTTGGGAGAAGTGCCCGTGACGATCATACCGTTTTCCTCCAGCTGAGAGCGGAATTCATTATTGAATTCATAGCGATGACGATGGCGTTCCTTGATTTCCCCTACACCGTAGGCTCTTTCCATGATGGTATTCTTCTTGATTTTGCAGGGATAAGCGCCCAGACGCATGGTACCGCCCATATCGACAACGCCCTTCTGATCGGGCATCAGGTCGATAACCTTATGGGTGCTTTCCGGAGCCAGCTCCCCGGAATTGGCATCCTTGAAGCCCAGTACATGACGGGCATACTCTATGACAGCCGTCTGCATACCCAGGCAAATGCCAAGATAAGGAATATTATGCTCTCTGGCATATTTGGCGGCAATGATCTTGCCTTCCACGCCGCGGTTGCCGAATCCGCCGGGCACCAGAATGCCATCCACATGCCCCAGCAGTTCATCGGCAGTATATTCGGTAATCAGCTCGGTATCAACCCATTCAATCTCCACAAAAGCCCTGTTTTCATAGCCGGCATGATGCAGTGCTTCCGCCACTGACAGATAGGCATCATGGAGCTGGACATATTTGCCGCAGAGGGCAATTCTGACCTCTTTGTCCCGGGAATTGATGCGGTCCAGCATCTCCATCCACTCGGTCAAATCCGGCTTCGGTGCGTCGATCTTCAATTCACGGCAGACAATATCGCTGAAATTGGCTTTTTCCAGCATCAGCGGTGCCTGATACAGCACCGGAATGGTCATGTTTTCAATGACGCAGTCGGGCTTGACGTTACAGAACATGGCAATTTTCTTGAAAATGCTGGATTCCAGCGGTTCATCGCAGCGAAGCACCATAATATCCGGATTGATCCCCAGCGAACGCAGCTCCTTTGCGGAATGCTGGGCAGGCTTGGATTTATGCTCCTCGCTGCCCTTGATATAAGGAACCAGACAAACATGGATAAACAGGCTGTTTTCCTTGCCAACTTCAACGGAAACCTGGCGGATCGCCTCCAGGAAGGGTTGGCTTTCGATATCGCCTACCGTACCGCCGATTTCCGTAATGACGATATCGGCATCCGAATCCTTGCCAACGGCATAGATAAAGGATTTGATCTCATTGGTAATATGGGGAATCACCTGTACGGTTTCTCCCAGATAATCCCCGTGGCGTTCCTTTTCCAGAACATTGGAATAGACCTTGCCGGTGGTAAGATTGGAGAATTTGTTCAGGTTTTCATCGATAAAACGCTCATAGTGACCCAGATCCAGGTCGGTTTCGGCACCATCCTCGGTAACATAGACCTCACCATGCTGATAAGGACTCATGGTACCGGGGTCAACATTAATATAGGGGTCCAGCTTCTGGGAAGCCACCTTGAGTCCTCTGGCCTTGAGCAATCTACCCAGAGAGGCCGCGGTAATGCCCTTGCCAAGTCCGGATACAACGCCGCCTGTTACGAAGATGTACTTTGTCGTCATAACTCAATTTCTCCTTCAAATACGGTTTCGGCACGGCCTGTCAGATAGACAGTTTCATCGGTATAGCGAATGACCAGGTTGCCGCCTCTCAGCTTCACCGTGATCGGCTCGTTTTTGCAGCAAAGACCGTTTTCTACCGCTGCCACCGCAACGGCACAGGCGCCGGTTCCGCAGGCCCAGGTTTCACCGCTTCCCCGCTCCCAGACACGCATTTCAATGGTATGATCGTCAATGACCTTGACAAACTCCGCATTGACTCTTTCAGGGAACAGCTCACTGTTTTCAAAGAGCGGTCCGATCTTTTCCAGATCAATCTTATTGACATTATTGCAGAATACCACGCTGTGGGGATTGCCCATGGAAACGCAGGTGATATGATACTCTTCCCCACCAATGGTTACCGGTTCATTGATCACACGGGGCTTGTTGATGGCAACGGGAATCTCGGAGGCGGCCAGAACTGCCTTGCCCATATCAACCGTCAGCACATCGACAACACCGTCATGACGATAAGCCTTCAGGGTCTTGATGCCGCTGAGGGTTTCCACGGTAATGGTATCGCCACTGACCATGTTGTGATCAAAGAGATACTTACCGACGCAGCGGATACCGTTTCCGCACATCTTTCCCTCACTGCCGTCCAGGTTAAACATTCTCATCTTGGCATCCGCCACATCGGAGGGGCAGATCAGAATGACGCCGTCACCGCCGATGCCATAGCGTCTGTCGGCAAAGCGAACACTGAGTCCCTCGGCGTTATTGATCTTCTGTTCAAAGCAGTTGAAATAAATATAGTCATTGCCGCAGCCCTGCATTTTAGTGAAGCGCAGCTTCATTTTTTCGGTTCTCATGTTGTTGATATCTACCAGCTCCGTGCTGTATTCGGAATACTTACTCTTGAGAGAATCCGCCAGCGCATTGGCAGTATCAATAGAGGTCAGGCAGGGAATGTTTCTTTCCACTGTCTTACGTCTGATCCGAACACTGTCACGAGTGGGAATTCTGCCCTTGGAGGAGGTAGAAATGACATAGTGAATCTTGCCGCTTTCAATCAGAGTCAGGGTGTTTTCCTTATCGCTTTCATGGATTTTGTCCACCTCAATAACATCCAGACCATAATTGCGGAGGGTCTGCGCCGTACCCTTGGTGGCGTAGAGAGTAAAGCCCAGCTCATTATACTTTTTAGCCACATCTCCGATTTCATTCTTGTCAGGATTGCGTACCGTAATAAATACACCGCCCTGTTTGGTCATTTTATATCCGGCAGCAATCAGTCCCTTATAGAGAGCTTCCTCCAGGGTATTGGCAATGCCCAGCACCTCACCGGTAGACTTCATTTCCGGACCAAGCTGGTTATCCACATTGATGAGCTTTTCAAAGGAGAATACCGGCACCTTGACCGCCACATAGGGAGAACGCTTATACAGTCCTGTACCATAGCCCATATCCGCCAGCTTTTCGCCCAGCATGGCTCTGGTGGCCAGATCTACCATGGGAACGCCGGTTACCTTGCTGATGTAGGGAATTGTTCTGGAAGAACGGGGGTTGACCTCGATGACATAGAGCTTTCCTTCATAGATCAGGTACTGGATATTGACCAGTCCCTTGGTTTTGAGAGAAACAGCCAGATTTTTGGAGGTAGTGATAATATTCTCGGTCATCTCATCACTGATGTTCCAGGCAGGATAGACGGCAATGGAGTCACCGGAGTGAATGCCTGCCCGCTCTACGTGTTGCATAATGCCGGGAATAAGGATATCCTCTCCGTCACAGATCGCATCTACCTCCAGTTCTGTTCCGGAGAGGTATTTGTCGATAAGAATGGGATTTTCGATATTCTGAGCAAGAATAATCGCCATATATTCCTTGATATCGGCTTCGTTAAAGGCAATAATCATATTCTGTCCGCCCAGTACATAGGAAGGACGCATCAGAACAGGATAACCGATTCTCTGAGCCACATCCAGAGCTTCCTCTGTAGTCATAACCGTAAAGCCCTCCGGACGCTTGACATGGTGCTTTTCCAGCAGCTCGTCAAAACGTTCTCTGTCCTCTGCCATATCAATGCTGTCGGCGGAGGTTCCCAGAATATTAACGCCGTTGTCGCTGAGATACTTGGTCAGCTTGATAGCGGTCTGACCGCCGAAGGCTACGACAACGCCATAGGGCTTCTCTGTTTTGATGATTCCCATGACATCCTCGTTGGTCAGGGGTTCAAAATACAGACGATCGGCGGTATCAAAGTCGGTGGAAACAGTTTCGGGGTTATTATTGACAATGACAACATCATAACCGGCCTTTTTCAGCGCCCATACACAATGTACAGAGGCATAGTCAAATTCAATACCCTGTCCGATACGGATAGGACCGGAGCCGAATACAATAATTGTCTGGTTGGAAGAATTCTTTTCTTTGATAAAGCTGTCGGCTTCGTTGTCGCTGTCATAGGTGGAATAGAAATAAGGTGTTTCTGCAGCAAATTCAGCAGCACAGGTATCTACCATTTTATAAACCGGTACCATCGGATTGCTGATTTTCTTTCCTGTCAGAGCTTCGATGGTTTTGTCCAGGAAGCCCATCAGCTTTGCCCTGCGGTACAGCTCCTCGGTCAGATCTCCCTGCTTCAGTTCCCGCTCGCAGCGAACAAGATTCAGCAGCTTCTCCAGGAACCACTCATCAATCATGGTAATCTCATGGATTTCTGCCACGCTGATGCCTCTCTTGAGGGCTTCATAGACGCAGAAAATTCGCTCATCATCACAGACATACAGCTTGTCATGGATTTCCTCCAGACTCATCTCCTCAAATTTGGGAGAAGACATGGTATCGTGACGGATTTCAGCGCCGCGGACAGCCTTCATCATGGCCTGCTCAAAGGTCGGGGCAATTGCCATCACCTCACCGGTAGCCTTCATCTGGGTGCCCAGGGTTCTCTTGGCATAAACAAATTTATCAAAGGGCCACTTGGGGAACTTGACAACCACATAATCAATGGTCGGCTCAAAGCACGCATAGGTGGTGCCGGTAACGGCATTCTTGATTTCATCCAAGCTGTAGCCGATGGCCAGCTTGGCTGCTACCTTTGCAATGGGATAACCGGTAGCCTTGGAAGCCAGCGCGGAGGAACGGGACACACGGGGGTTAACTTCGATGACGGCATAGGTAAAGCTTTCCGGCTCCAGAGCAAACTGACAGTTACAGCCGCCCTCTACTCCCAGAGCAGAAACGATATCCAGTGCGGCAGAACGCAGCATCTGATATTCCTTGTCTGCCAGGGTAACTGCGGGTGCGATAACAATGGAATCGCCTGTATGAACACCCACCGGATCCACATTTTCCATAGAGCAGACGGTAATCACATTGCCCTTCCGGTCACGGACCACCTCAAATTCGATTTCCTTCCAGCCGGAGATACACTTTTCTACCAGCACCTGGGTAATCGGGGAAAGCTCCAGACCGTTGGAGGTAATCTCCCGCAGCTCAACCTCGTTATTCACAATACCGCCTCCGGTACCGCCCAGAGTAAAGGCAGGACGAATAATCACGGGGTAGCCGATCTCCTTGGCGAAGGCCACAGCCGATTCCACATCATTGACAACCGTGGAGGGAATGACGGGCTGACCGATGGATTCCATGGTATCCTTAAACATCTGGCGGTCCTCAGCCTTGTCAATGGTTTCAGGCTTGGCACCAAGAAGACGGACGTTATGCTTTTTCAGGAAGCCTTCCTTGGCCAGCTGCATGGACAGCGTCAGACCGGTCTGGCCTCCCAGGGTAGACAGCAGGGAATCCGGCTGTTCCTTGATGATAATTCTCTTGACGGTTTCCAGGGTCAGAGGCTCGATATAGACCTTATCGGCCATTGCCTTGTCGGTCATAATGGTAGCGGGGTTGGAATTAACAAGGATGACCTCCAGTCCTTCCTCCTTCAGGGCACGGCAGGCCTGGGTGCCGGCATAGTCAAACTCGGCAGCCTGACCGATGACGATCGGACCGGAACCGATAACGAGTACTCTTTTAATACGATTATCCTTAGGCATTATCTTTTACCTCCTGCATCATGCTGATGAATTTTTCAAAAAGGAACGAGGTATCCAGCGGACCGCCGCAGGCTTCCGGATGGAACTGGACACTGAACATGGGCTTGTCCGTATAGGTGATGCCCTCACAGGTACCATCGTTGGCGTTGATAAAGCTTTCCTTGGCATTAGCCGGCAGCGAATCCGCCACGACTGCATAGCCGTGGTTCTGGCTGGTGACATACACCCGGCCGGACTGCAGATCGGTAGCAGGCTGGTTCGCACCCCGATGGCCGTATTTCAGTTTTTTGGTGGTTGCTCCCTGAGAAAGCGCCAGCAGCTGGTGACCCAGGCAAATGCCGAAGGTAGGAATACCGGCTTCGCTCAGAATCCGGAGCTGTTCGATGATTTCCGGATTATCCTGCGGGTCTCCGGGGCCGTTGCTCAGCATCACGCCGTCCGGATGGATTGCGATAATGTCGGCAGCCGTGGTGGAGGCAGGCACCACCGTTACATTGCAGCCCAGCTTCATCAGGTTGCGGCGGATCCGGCGTTTCGCACCGAAATCCATCAGCACCACATGGTATTTTCCGTTTTCCACTGCGTGATATTCAGGCTTTTCAACCGTTACTGCCTGAACTGCGCCGCTGATGCGATAGTCCTTCAGCGCTTCCGCCTCAGAAGGATCCGGTCTGGTATAGGTCAGCTTGGCATTCATCACACCATATTCACGAACGGTTTTCGTCAGGCAGCGTGTGTCGATCCCGTAAATTCCGGGAACATCATTTTCCTTTAAAAAAGCGTCAACCTGACCCTCACAACGGAAGTTGGAAGGCTGCTGACACCACTCTCTTACAATATAAGCACGGAGAGCCGGCTTGCTGCTCTCAAAATCAGCGGGAATGATCCCATAATTGCCGATCAGCGGAAAGGTCTGGCATACAATTTGTCCGTAATAGCTCGGGTCAGTCAGAGTTTCGATATATCCGGTCATCGCAGTGGTAAATACCAGCTCACCAACGACCTCCTTCTCTGCACCGAATGAAAAGCCTTCATAGACATCTCCATTCTCCAAAATAAGATAGGCTCTTTTTTCCATTTTTTACCAATCCTTTCTGTTATACTGGGGCATCGCCCCAAACCCCATCGGAACGGCTGATCCGAATTCCGCAGCCATAAACTGCGGGCGGGGGGTAAAACTGATTATTCTGCCGTGCAGGTGCCATGCTGCATCGGCTGTCTGCGCCGGTTCCTCAATACTCATAGGTACTCAGCAATCTTCTGGCGACCTCTGCTTTGGTAATGCGCAGATCCATTGCCTGTTTTTCAAGGTATTTATGTGCCTGAGCTTCCGTCATGGACAAGTATTCCATCAGGATTCCCTTGGCACGGTTCACAATCCGGATTTCATCCAGCTGCTGACGGAGCTTGTCTTTTTCGTGCCGGGTTCCCGCAAGACGAAGATTAGTGGCTTCCAGCAGACGCAGTGCCTTGATAAACCACAGCTTATTCAGCGGCTTTGCCAGCACCAGTACCCCACGGGAGGCTACTCTTTTCTCTGTTTTTTCCTCCAGCTCGCTTTTCACCAGCAGAAGGACACCGGCATCGGTTTCCGCTGCCGCCTCCATTGCCAGTCGATCGCCGAATTCATCAGCCAAGGGTGTATTGATCAGGATCAGGTCATAGCTTCCGGAAGAGAACCGGGCACGTCCCTCCAGTGCGTTTTCGGCACTGTCTATGGTCATGGAATCCACCGAAGGGAACAGCCGTGTGAGAGATTCCACACTGCGAGGGGCTGAAGATATGATCAGTATGCTGTTCAAACATCCAACACCCTTCCCTATATTTTACTAAATTATCACTGTTCCTACAAGAGTTTCCCGAAAGTATCTTCATAATCCCACACACAGGAATAGTATTTTACTCAATTTATTATAATAGCAGATTTTTATCCTTTTGTCTATCGTATATCATTCACAAATATAACTTTCTTGAATCTTAACAATTTGTGACTCCCCTGCAGAGGATTTCCTTACACATTCCATAACCATTTCGTCTAATACTCCACATTATAATGTACTATTGCTTCTGCAATTCTATCATTGCCGAATTTTTTTGTAAACGGCTTACGGGGGCTTTCCGGTCGCCCCCTGCACCCCTTCGGAGGAACAATGATTAAGGAAAGTTTATCAGGAAGGTTTGCCAAAGCAAACTTTCCTGTCAAAAGAAAGCTTAAATATACACAGCACATCCATGTTTATCGTTCAGTAGAGTTTTTATCACAGCAGCTTACGCTGCTGTGAAGGGAGTATGATAAGTTGGTGGCTTCTCCCCCAAACCCCTTTGGAATTTCGCACTCTGCGGAGTGCGAAAACTTTTAACTTAGCGAAGCGGTTCCTCCGGTCAAAAAAGAACCACCCCAAAGCGGCGCGTTAGCGTCGTGTGGGGTGGTAGCCGCGGCCAAAAAGTTTAGACACGGCATAATCGAGCGGAACGGAGTGGAGCGCTGCCGCGAATCGTCCCGCGGGGTCACCCGCCCGCGAATCGTCCCGTGGGGTCACCCGCCCGCCGCAAAGGCATATTATTCTGTGCGAAGAGCGATGACCGGATCCTTTTTCGCAGCAATACGGGAGGGAATAATACCGCCGATCAGGGTCAGAAGCACACTGAGAATCACCAGAGTAATAGCGCTGGCAAACGGAAGGAAGGCGTTGACCGTGTCCATACCGGCGATGGCATGAATGACAATATTAATGGGTATCAGCAACAGCAGTGAAACAAGAATTCCTAATATTCCTGAAAACAGACCGATAATAAACGTTTCCGCATTGAAGACACGGGAAATGTTTTTCTTGGAGGCGCCAATAGCCCGTAGAATACCGATTTCCTTGGTTCGCTCCAACACAGAAATATAAGTAATGATGCCGATCATGATGGAGGAAACAATCAGGGAAACAGCTACAAATGCCATCAGTACATAAGAAATAATATTGATAATCGTGGTAACGGACTCCATCAGTAAGCCGACAAGATCGGTATAGGTGATTTTGTCCTCTTCCCCGACGGTTTTGTTGTAACGATCAATACATTCGGTGATTTTTTCCTTATCCTCAAAGCTGTCAGCATACAAAGAGATGGAGGAGGGTGTGTCCTTGCTGACAACGCCCAGCATTTTCAGAGTATCATCGTAATTTCCCACGGAAATGTAGCCTTCGTAGATACTCACCAGAACCTTTTTGGTGTTTTCACTGTCAGCCTGGGCAAGAAACGCATCCACGATTGCAGCCCTCTGTTCATCGGTCATTTTCTGAATATCCGGCATACTTAATGATGATGTTTCCGCTTTAACGGAACGCTGAGACGTTTCCTGCTGCATGGAAGTGTAAATATTCATGATCAGGGCAGCTTTATCACGGGTTGTCATGGAGGCTATATATTTTCTGGCGCCTTCTGCTTTTTCATCATCGTTTTTGGGAAGGTAAGGAACACCATTCAGGACGTTGACGCTGGGATTTGCCATCTGGGCTTTGACGATTTCGCTGTTGTTGGTATAATCAATCAGATAGTCCGTCAGGGCTTTGGTGTACCCCAGAGCCGTGGCAACATAGCCGGGATTGGTGCCTTCCTTTGGTTTGATAATACCGGTGATTTTGATCTTGATACCGTCCTTCAGTTTGCCTTCAATGGCAAGGGTATCGGTAGAAATATCGGTATATCCACCGGAGGCATTCTTCATAAACAGATCACAGGCCGGCAGGAGGGTGAATTCCTTGGAACAGATTTCCTGATAATCCAGCTTCTTAATCGGAATATCCGTTTTTTCATTATTGTCAATGCTGCGAAGAATCTTGCGGTAGTCATCTGTTGGCAGAAGTCCCAGATCATACATTGCCTGAGCAGCCACCTCATTATTGCTGTCCAGCGTCAACACCATTTCATCATAGTTCCGGGGCATTCTTCCGTAAATCACATCGTAATTATCTGTAATGGCATCGCTGATCCCCGTACCGTCCGGCTTCGTCAGCAGCTGAGAATACACTTCCGTCACGCCCATCATCATTTTGGTGGAAGCGGAAGAAGAAAAGGCTCTGGAGGTACCCATGGAAATCATCATACCAACGGATGTTTTTTTCAGTTCTTCATCCACCAGCGTAGAACCGTCCGCATTTACCAGGCGGCCTGTACTGTCATGGGAAAACAGACCAAAGCTTACCGCATAGTTATATATAATTCCGTTTTTTCCGATATACTGATGAATTTCACTGTCCGGGTTGTCCAGGTACTGTTTGAATTTCGTCAGATTATTCTTTGTGACGGTGGTAGACATATTGGCCAGAGCCTGTAATCCCTGAGGATTGGCATAAACCGCTGACATATCATGGTCAACCTGATCACTGGTCGTATCCTTTCGCAGGGACATCATACTGTTCAGATCAATCGTCTCTGCTTCAATAGTAACGGGATAGGACGCCATGGTATCCCGTTGGATATCCCGAATATACGCATTGACACCGGCGGATAACGACTGAATCAGGGCAATGCCGATAATGCCGATGGAACCTGCAAAGGAGGTCAGGATCGTTCGTCCTTTTTTGGTCCGCAGGTTATTGAAGCTGAGAGACAGGGATGTCAGAAAGGACATGGAAGACTTGCCCATGTTTTTGTGCTGCGGCTCCTCCTGCTCGGAATCTTTCGGGTTAAAGGGATTGGAATCGTCAATAATCTTGCCGTCACTGAGCCGGACAATCCGGTTGGCATAGCGATCTGCCAGCTCCGGATTATGGGTTACCATGATAACCAGACGATCTCTTGCTACCTCATTCAAAAGATCCATTACCTGAACACTGGTTTCGGAATCCAGCGCACCGGTTGGCTCATCTGCCAGAAGGATATCCGGATCATTGACCAGCGCTCTGGCAATTGCCACACGCTGCATCTGACCACCGGACATCTGATTTGGCCGCTTGTGAAGCTGATCTCCCAATCCGACCTTTTGCAGGGCTTCCTTGGCACGTTTTTTCCGTTCGGAACGGGACACGCCGGAAATCGTCAGCGCCAGTTCCACGTTGGCAAGTACTGTCTGATGAGGGATCAGATTATAGCTCTGAAATACAAAGCCAATGGTATGGTTCCGATAGGAATCCCAGTCCCGGTCCTTATATTTTTTGGTAGAAATACCATTGATAATCAGATCACCGCTGTCATAGCGATCCAGACCGCCTATGACGTTCAGCAACGTTGTCTTTCCGGATCCGCTTGGCCCCAGAATGGCAACAAATTCATTATCCCGGAAGTTCAGGCTCACGTTATCCAGTGCAGTCTGGGTCAGTTCTCCGGTCACGTATTTCTTTTTGATATTCTTGATACTGAGCAAAGGGTTCGCCTCCTGTTGCAGTCCTTTTTTCAACAAATTCAGATCCCTCAGGACAGAATATGCAGGTATATTATATCATATCTTTTTTTCTCTGTAAAGAAAAAACTCATGTATAACCGCACGGGAAGCTCTCCGCTTACGCTGCCGGAAAGGGAGCATGAACAGTTGGTAGCTTTGCCCCCAAGCCCCTTTGGAATTTCACTGTCTGCGGACAGAGACTTAGTGGCTCGCGTGTCGGCTCGGTCGGTGCTTCTCAGCCGTTGGCTGAAAGGTCTCCATCGGAGACCCGCACCCCCGAAAACGAACTTAGCAAAGCACTCCGCTGATCTTGCAAAGCGTCCTTCCGGTCAAAAAAGAACCGCTCCAGAGCGCTCCGTAAGGAGCGTGAGGAGCGGAAGCCGCGGGCAATCAGACTGAGACACGGGGAGAACAAGGGGAACGGAGTGGAGTAAGGCGCGAATCGTCCTGCGGGGTCACCCGCCTATGTTCTGACACGCTTCACCTGGCTTGGCATAATCTGGCATTCAGAAAGGAAAGGGCTTCGTTTTTTGTCTTAAAGGAAAGTGCCTTTGCGGCAATTTCGTCTGCACTCGCCTTGTCAAAGGAACGGATTGCCTGCCTGACACGCAAAACGGCAGGGGCCGATACGCTGAAAACGTTAAGTCCGAAGGAAATCAGCAGCGGGATCATTCTTGGATCGGCTGCCGCTTCTCCGCACATACCCACAGGAATCTTTTTTTCACGGGCACAGGCAATCGTATGACGGATCATCCGCAGCACAGACGGCTGAAAAGGAGAATACAAATCCGCCACCGCGCCGTTTCCCCGGTCACAGGCCATGGTATAGCCTGTCAGGTCGTTGGTGCCGATACTGAAGAAATCGGATTCCTCTGCAAGCAAATCCGCCAGTGCCGCCGCCGATGCGGTTTCAATCATAATTCCCACCCGGATATGTTCATCAAAGGGCAAGGAACGCTGCCGCAGCTCTTCCTTGGCCTCCTCCAGCAGACGTTTTCCCTCCCTCAGCTCCTCCAGGCAGGTGATCATGGGAAACATCATATACACCGTTCCGTAAGCACTGGAGCGAAGAATAGCACGAAGCTGGATCTTGAAAAATTCCGGCTGCTGCAAACAATACCGGATGGCGCGCAGCCCTAAAAAGGGATTTTCCTCCTTGGGCAGGTTCATATAGGGAATTTCCTTGTCACCACCCACATCCAGGGTACGAATGATCAGTGTTCTATTTTCCAACGCCAGAACAGCCCGTCGATAGGCTTCAAACTGTTCCTCCTCGGAGGGAGCCGAAAGCCTGTCCATAAACACAAATTCCGTCCGGAACAAACCCACACCCTCACCGTCATGCTCCACAACGGAAACGGCATCCCTGGGGGTTCCGATATTGCAAAAGATTTTCAGCGGAAGTCCGTCGGCCGTGACGGTAGGGCAACCGCGGAATTGCTCCAAAGCCTGCTTTTCCTGCAGCTGCTCTTCTCGTTTATGACGGTACTGCTGCAGAAGAGCTTCATCAGGAGAAACGATCACGTCTCCCTCACTGCCGTCCGTAATCACGCAGTCACCGTCATGAATATTCACAACAGCATCCGGTACCCCCATGACTACCGGAATTTCCATTGCCCTTGCTAAAATCGCACTATGAGAGGTTAATCCGCCGGTTTCCGTAACAATCCCGGCAATGTTATCCTTGTTCAGTTCCGCTGTCATCGAGGGTGTCAGCTCCCTGACAACCAGGATCGTATCCTTGGGGGCATCGCTGAGTCTGCATTCGGCCACTCCCAGCAGAATTCCCAGAACGCCCTTTTTGACATCCCGTACATCTGCCGCTCGCTGCCGGGTCAGGTCGTCCCCGGAAGCCGAAAAAATGGAAATAAACATATCACAGAGACTTTCGATGGCTTCTTCGGCGCACTTGCCCCTTTCGATCATCCGCTCGGACTCTTCAATCAGAAACGGGTCGGTGGCAATTCCGATATGGCCGTACATAATTTCAGCCTCTTCCTTGCCAGCCGATTGTTCAAGTGCCTCCGCCTGCAAAACCGCCTTATCACAGTATTGCTTCAAAGCCTTGTGAAAACGCTGCTTTTCTGCATCGGCATCCTTTACTATAACCGGAGTATAAACCGGTGCATAATCCTCCACCAGCAATGCTCTTCCGATTCCGGTACCCGCCGATACGCCTACACCTTTCAACATACGCTCACCCCCTCGGGAGCAGTTCCAATGGAACCTCACAGGAGCTTTCGCTCATTTGTCATTTCTCTCATCACGAGAGGAAAAACAGCCATCAAACGTCTTGAAAATGCTTTCGGAATACAACACAAGGACAGTGCCTCAGATGCGCTGTAGTTTTGTACCCGATGTTTTCTAATAACGTTGGTACACTGATGTATTTCAAGAGATTTTGGCACAAAATACCTTCAACCGATCAAGCAAGCACGGTGTTAAACCAAAACGCGGTTTTTGTGCGATGATGCCTCAAAGAATCGTTCCGTTTCTCCGATGCGTTTTCAGGCAGAAGTCGCTCCGGAGGGGTATTCCTCGCACAGCCGCCGCAGTGCGTCCACAATTTCCTCCTTGACAGCCAATCCCGGTGAAAAAGCCGTAGCATTACCGCAGGCCGTACCAATCATCAGTGCTTTTTCATAATCACCGCTTTGCTCATAGCCAGCCAGAAAACCCGCCACCATAGAATCGCCGGCTCCCACCGTGTTGCGGATCTTACCCTTCAGGACTCCGGCCTTATGAACCTTGCCCGTTTCGTCAATCAGCACGGCGCCGTCTCCTCCCAGAGACACAATAACATTTCTGGCGCCCATTTTTTTCAGCTCGGAGGCACATTCCACCACATCATGTTCTGTCCGGATATCCTTGATAAACAGCTGGGATAATTCCTGCCGGTTCGGCTTGATCAGGAACGGCTTGAATTTCAGGCAGCTTGTCAGCAAGCGCCGGGTGGCATCCACCACAACCCTGACCTGCCGTCCCTTCAGGCGCTCCAGAATCCGAACATAAGCATCCGTTCCCAGGGAATCGGGAATACTCCCTGCCAGCACAATGGTATCGCCCTCCTGAATCGCATCTGTTTTTTGCAGCAGCTGTTCAAAGGCTTCATCCGAAATATCAGGTCCCTGGCAATTGATCTCACTTTCACAGTCCGTCATGACCTTTATATTAATGCGGGACAGCCCCTTTTCCAGGTGAATAAAATCCGTCGTAATCCGCTTGTCGGATAGACCCTTTTCGATGGCATCGCCCGTAAAGCCAGCCACAAATCCCCATGCAGTGCTTCTGACTCCCAATTCAGAGAGAATACAGGACACATTGATTCCCTTGCCGCCGATATTATAGGACTCAGCAGTGGTTCGGTTGGTAATTCCCCTTTTAAATTCCTTCAAATGCACCACATAGTCAATGGAAGGATTAAGGGTAACGGTATATATCATGATGTTGCCTCCCTGATTTCTGTTTTATCGGAAAAACCGCCCCCCGGAAGCTGATCTGTCAAAATACAACCTCTGGAGATAGCCGCAAAGGAAACGGAAAATATTTTTCGGAATTTACTGTGATCTGCAAGAACATAGGAAGACAGGCTCTGTTCCATCACTGTTTGTTTGATGATAGCTTCGTCCGGATCGGTGGTCGAAAAACCCGCCTCAATATCAATGCCGTTGGTTCCCAAAAACGACTTGGTAAAATGAAACCGCTGAAGCTGCTTTTCCGCATCAGCACCCACCACACAAACGTTGGACGCTTTGATTCTGCCGCCCAAAAGAAAAACCCTTCTGTTTCCTTCGGATAGTCTGCGGGCAATAATCAGACTGCCTGTAACAAAAAAAGCATTGGATTCGGTAAGGAATTCCGTCATGCATGACGTAGTGGTACCGGCATCCAGAAAAACAAAGTCGTCATCGTCTATCAGCGAAGCGGCCAGACAGGCAATCCGCCTTTTCTCCCCGGCCATCAGCCGTTCCCGACCCTTCAGGTCTTCCTCCCGGGTACCGCTGATTTCTCTGACCGAGACGGCTCCTCCGAACACTTTCTTCAGATGGCCCTCCCGATCCAGGACAATCAGGTCGCGCCGGATGGTAGATTCAGAGGTATGCACAGCGGCGGCCAGCTCGGTAACGGTTGCCGAATCCCGCTGATTCAGAACTTCTAAAATAATGCGATATCGTTCATGTGTGAGCAATTCTAATCACCTCTTGGTTCTATTATACCACTTATTCTTCCAAAGTCAAGCATTATTATCCATTTCTTGCCATTTTTTAGCTATAACCTGAATCCGTGAAATTCAAGTTGCAAAATAAGGCTGAAATACCGATAAACACTGATTCTTCAGCAAAAGTTTCAGTGCTTGAATT
>CACYCV010000140.1 GCA_902772955.1 uncultured Ruminococcus sp. | reverse complement strand
GAAAGGTTGATGAACAATGGAAAAGAGAATTTACGACAAAAAGACAGGTATTCACTACGAGCTGCAGGGCGATTATTATCTGCCGTGCTTAAAGCTTCCCGAACAGCCGAAGGTAGAAATCGGGATATGGGGCGCGGGTCTCCGGTGGAGACCTCTGCCGCAGGCAGAAGCGCCGACCGAGCCGACAGGCGAGAACCTTTGGAATTTTGCTGTCTTCGGACAGCAACTTAGGGGGACTTTTGCGAAAAAGTCCCCCTAACAACCTCGAAAACGAACTTGGCTAAGCGATTCCCATGGTTTATAAAATGATTAAAAGCTTTGCTTTCAACAAGCAAGGGCAAGCCGCAGACTTACGGTTATAGAATAATGCAGATCAGGCCGTTGCAGCCATCGTTGATGATGCGTTCAATCGTTTCTTTGAGCTTTTTGCGGGCATCTGCCGGCATCCGGTACAGCTTGTTCTGTAAGCCCTCGTTTACCAGCTCATGCAGGGACTTTCCGAAAATATTGGACTGCCAGATCCGGGACGGCTCCTCCTCAAATTCCTTCAGAAGATAATTCACCAGCTCCTCCGACTGCTGCTCGGAACCCACAATCGGCGTAATCTCCGTCTTGATGGTGGTTTTCATCATGTGTACGGAGGGCGCATTGGCTCGCAGCCGCACACCGTACCGACCGCCCTGCTTGATAATCTCCGGCTCCTCCAGGGTCAGCTCATCCATGGTGGGCATCACAATGCCGTAGCCGTTTTCGCTCACGTCCTCGTAGGCCTGACGGATACGCTCGTATTTCCTCCGCACCTGAAAAAGCTCCAGCATCACATCCAGCAATGCGCCCTCATCCGCAATGGAAAAGCCGGTTTTTTCCTCCAGAACCTTGAAAAACAGGGAATTGTCCAGCTCCACCCGGAGTCTGGCACACCCGCTGCCAAGATCGACACTGCTGGTTTCCGCACAAACAACGTGTTCACAGCCGGATATCCTGTCGGCAATGTCGCTGACCTCCCGGATGCGCCGGGCATTCTCTGCCGATGCACGGATTTCCGTAAACAGGCTCATCCGAAGGGGATGGGTCTTTTCCAGACCGGATACCCAACGGGGCATATCCACCTTGATCTCCTTGACGGGAAATTCAAACAGTACCCTGGCCAGAATCTGACGGATCTCGTTTTCATCCAGATCCATACAGCTCACGGCTTCTACCGGAACGCCGTATTTTTCACTCATGGCTGCAGCCAGACGCAAAGCGTTGCCGGAACGGGGATCCACGGTGTTCAGAAGAATCACAAAGGGCTTGTCGATTTCCTTCAGCTCCTTAATGACCCTTTCCTCTGCCTCTTCATATTCCTCCCGGGGCAGATCGCTGATGCTGCCATCGGTGGTAATCACCAGTCCGATGGTAGAATGCTCGGTAATCACCTTTCGGGTACCGATTTCTGCCGCCATATCAAAGGGAATTGCTTCATCAAACCAGGGCGTTTTGACCATACGAGGCGCTTCGTCCTCTATGTAGCCCAAAGCGCTCGGTACAATATAGCCCACACAGTCGATCATTCTGACACGGAACACGGCATTGCCCTCCAGGGCAACCTCCACCGCCTGCTCCGGAATAAATTTCGGCTCGGTGGTCATAATGGTCTTGCCGGCTGCCGACTGGGGCAGCTCATCCGTGGCACGTTCCCTCTGCTCCTCGTTTCGGATGCGGGGAATCACCAGCGTATCCATGAAGCGTTTGATAAAGGTGGACTTTCCTGTACGGACGGGTCCAACAATGCCCAGATAGATATCTCCGCCGGTCCGCCGGGAAATATCCTGATAGAGATTCATTGCTTCCATAGCTCCTTCTCCTCCCTATTACGACATGGGTATCAGCATCAGTCCTCCTGCGCTGACAACATCCTCGGTCATCTCGTTTTCCAGACGGATCGCTTCCACAGAGGTGCAGTAAATGCGGGCAATATCCCACAGCCTCTCCCCTTCATCCGCATAATACAGGGTCAGGGCCGCTGTTTTGTCCTTGCTGCGGGGATGCTCCTCGTCTCCCTCTACCGCAGTGATACAGCGCACCGTTTTCCCTTCGCAGACGGTTCCTTCAAAGCGCAGATCCGCCTTCAGCTCTATCCGGTTATCTCCTGAAATCCGGAAGGACAGACCGGAAAGCTGCAGATCTCCCCTTGTCTGCGGATCGCTCCATCCCTCCGGCAGCTCCTGCACCAGCTCCGCATCCAGCGAACGTTCCAGATAATACGGTACCTCCTGGGCATCTACAGCAAGCATACAGCAATTCACCTTGCCTCTTACCGTCATCTGTCCCTTGTCATAACTATACAGACTGCTGATACTGTCACACCACAGATCAATCAGCCGGGTAATGCCGTTTTCTCCGGTACTGACCTCTTCCTTGACGGAAAAATCCTTTTCCACCGACAGCATTTCCCCCGGAAAACGCTGCTGAGAGGTGGTGACAGAAAGCTCATAATCGGTGGAATAGACATCGTCTGTCATTTCCGCCTGCATTTCCTCACAGGCAATCACTGCCGCGCTGATACGGGCGTCCAAGGTAACCAGGGTGCTGTTTTCATCAAATTCCGATTTCAGTGACGTGTCATAATTCATTACCTCCAGGATCACCTGCTGTCGGGTCTGTTCACTGACCCCCGGGGCATCCAAAACCTGGGTAAAGGGGATATGGAAGGTCATGGTATCCAGAGATCCGCTCTCCTGATCGGTGACATACAGCAAACGCAGCACGGCTTCTCCGTTGAGCATCAGCTTATCCGCCAGTGCCTTGATGCTTTCTGTCCGGACGGACAGGTCGCTGCGGAGAATGGTTTCCGGCGTTCCCTTGCCCTGACCGATATCCAGCACCTCCGTGACGGAAAACTGCTGCTGAGCCATCGCACAAAGGCGGCTCACCGTTTCAAAATGGCTCTGCTGCTGAATGTCCTCTCCCTCAACCCGGCTGCCGTATTCCCGGTTTCCGGGAGCCAGCACCGTTACCAGGACAGAAAAGGCTCCGTGCAGATCTACCCTGCGGGGACTCAGGGCACGGCAGTTGAGATAATCCGTTCTGGTGCGTACGAGTGCCACGGCTTCACCGGAGCTGCCTTTCAGGGGAAAGCTGCAGGAAAACGGGAGCGAATGCTCACAAAGACGGACCGCCCGTTTTTTGGCATCCAGATAATACAGGCTGACCAGGGCACTGCCTTCGATTTCCAGCTGATCGCCGGCAATATTGCGGGAGGTAATCCCCGGACAAACCCGGCATTTCAGGATCCGTTCGATATCCGGACAATAATCCGGCAGACTGAGATCCAGGTCGATGGGCTGTTCCCTGCTTCCTTCACACACGGTTTCACATACGGCACAGTTTTCTTTGATAAGCTGATATTCCATACCCCTATCCTCTCCCATTATTCTGAGGGCTTTCTGTCAACCGTTTCATAAGGTTTCCAGAAGCCCCGATTTCACTGTAACTATATGTTCTGTCAGTATCAAATATGAACCCTCCTGAAAAAGAATCCGGCGGCCAACAGATTTCGGCAAAAAAACGGGTTCGTCTGCGATACAATAGAAATACAGGAGGACGATAAGCTATGAATCACAGAATCAGCTTTCAGAAAAATACCATGACTGTTTTCTTGCAGGGTGAGATGGATCATCACAGTGCCAGGCAGATCCGTGAAATCACCGACGGACTCATCCGGCAGAAGCATCCCCGGGAACTGCGGCTGGATTTTTCCTCTGTCAGCTTTATGGACAGTTCCGGCATCGGGCTCATCATGGGGAGATACCGCATCATGTCTCTCTATGACGGTGTGCTCAGGGTCGTCAATGTGCCGGAGCCGCTGCGGAAAATGATGACGCTTTCCGGACTGGATGCCCTTGACATTACAGAAAGGCGGGAAAAAGTGTATGACCGTACAGAATGAAATGACCCTCAGCTTTGAAAGCCGTTCCTCTAATGAAAGCTTTGCACGATCGGCAGTATCTGCCTTTGCCGCGCAGCTGGACCCCACCATTGCGGAGCTGAACGAAATCCGCACGGCGGTTTCGGAGGCAGTCACCAACTGTGTGGTACACGCCTACCGGGACACCATCGGCATCATCCGCATTCAGGTAAAGCTAACGGAGGATCATCAGATACTTATCAAGGTCAAGGACACCGGCTGCGGCATCGAAAATGTTTCCAGAGCCATGGAACCTCTCTACACAACAGCGCCGGAGGAGGAACGCACCGGGCTGGGATTTGCAGTGATGCAGAGCTTTACCGATCATCTTAGTGTCCGTTCCAAGCCAGGCAAGGGCACCACTATCACCATGAAAAAAGTCCTCAGCCGGAGGGTTGGCAATGGCTGACGCAGCGGTTCTTGCCGAAAACAATCTGGGGCTGGTACATACCTGTGCCAGTCGCTTCAAAGGGCGGGGCATTGAATATGACGATTTGTTCCAGGCAGGCTGTGTGGGACTGGTCAAAGCAGCCGAGCGCTTTGACAGCGGGCGGGGATTCCGTTTTTCCACCTATGCGGTGCCTGTCATCTTAGGAGAAATCAAGAGGCTATTTCGTGACGGAGGAACCGTCAAGATTTCCAGGGGGTTAAAGGAATTGTCGCTGAAAGTCACAAGAGAGCTGGAGCTTTTTCAGGCGCAGGAAGGCAGGGAACCAACCGTTACGGAGCTGGCGCAGCGTCTGTCATCGGAGCCGGAGCTCATTGCAGAGGCGCTGAATGCAGGCCGTCAGCCTGTTTCACTCACAAACACGGAGGAAGACAGTGACGGGCAGTCTGACATTCCGGTAGCGTCTCCCATGGAAACGATCACGGAGCATCTGGCGTTGCACACGGAGCTGGAGCGGTTGGAACCAAGGGACCGGCATCTCATCGAGCTGCGATTTTACCGGGGACTGACCCAGGTACAGACCGCCGGAGTATTAGGCATGACCCAGGTTCAGGTTTCCCGACGTGAAAAAAAGCTCCTCCTTCTCCTCCGCCAACGCCTCAGTGGCGCGTGACCCCGCAGGCGCGTGACCGCGCTGGACGATTCGCGGCGCGCTCCACTCCGTTCCGCTCGTTTTTGCCGTGTCTTAGCTTACTGCCGCGGCTTCCGCTCCTCACGCTCCTCACGGAGCGCTCTGGAGCGGGCGGAGTGCCTCCGCTGTCGATTCGCGGCTTGCTCCACTCCGTTCCGCTTG
>CACYCV010000139.1 GCA_902772955.1 uncultured Ruminococcus sp. | reverse complement strand
GACAGCAAATATCTTGGAGCTGATATCGGGTACATCTGTATCCTCCATACATGGGGAAGTGAATTGAATTTCCATCCCCATCTTCATTATGAAAAGCAAGTAGTAATGACAAGTTCCTCATGAAAATATCGATATAATACGTTCCGGATTATCATTTCCTTTACATAATGCTTGTTATCATCCAGATCACAATACATTAACCTTTTATCATAAGAACTGAAAAAATAAATAAACAGACTCGTATTTTTACTTTTATTTTTGTATTCTCTTGAAAAAAGGAGGTTACAAAATGAAGAGAAGAATCCCTGTTTTTGAATTGTGCACGGAATTGGAGCAGGAACTGGTTCGACAGCAGTTAAACCCAGATTCGCTCAAAAGATATCGTAAAGTATTAAAAGAGTTTTCAGTTTTCGGTGGCGAGGAAGTTTATTCCCAACCGCTGGGCACGAAGTTTCTAATCCAAAAATTCAGGGCTGATGGCGGGATCTCCGCCACTGATGAATATTCAAGGACGGAGACATATTACTTTAAGTGCATCCGTATCCTTGCTGAGTATTATAATTTCGGTATTATCCATATCAGGAATGATATTAAGGGCGAGATCATTTGGCCTGATTGCTTCCGGACATGTACAGAAGATTATTTGGGAGAGCTTGTTAATGACGGGCTTTCTTATCCATATATCAACCGTTCCAAAATTGTCATCAAGGACTTAATCCTTTTTCTGGATGACAGGGGGATTCACAAACCGCAAGACATCACAGCCGAACATAATGATGCGTTCATAAAGAGCTATTACTATCTCAGCCCCAAGGGAATAGCCACCAAGCTTTGCATACTGCGAAGATATTACAGGTTCCTATACCTGAACCGATATATTCAGGTTCATTTGGCAGAAAAACTGCCTCACGCATGCATTAACGGGAGAATGAAGATTCCGACTTTTTGGACCCAAGAGGAAATAGAAAAAATAAAGTCAAGCGCAGAAAGGGTAAGCCCATCCGGGAAACGGGCCTACGCAATGATAATCCTTGCCTCAGAACTGGGACTGCGCATTGGTGACATACGCAGTCTTAAATTATCCGATATCGACTGGGAACAAAAGAAAATATCAATCGTACAGAATAAAACGGGGAACCCTCTCGTACTGCCCCTCACGGAAGATGCTGGATGGGCTCTTATAGATTATATAAAAGACGGTCGTCCTATTACCGGAAGCAAAAACGTATTTGTCAAGCACCGGCAGCCATATGATGCATTTCCTGTGAACAGCACAATGAACTATATCCTGTCTGCCGTTCTTGCGAGGGCAGGGATAACATCTGGTGACAAGAACTATGGATGGCATACATTCCGGCGTTCCCTCGCGACAAGGCTCCTTCAGAGTGAGGTTGAAATGTCGACCATATCCGAGATATTGGGACACAGCGATCCGGATATTGCCGGAAGGTATTACATTAAGATTGATGCCCGGAACCTGAGAAAGTGCATGTTGGACCTGGAGGTGAAGGATTATGTCAGGAGATAAAACATACCGCGGCCCTTTTGCAGTACATTTACAAGCCTTTATTGAGGAAAAGCACTCTCTTGGATGCTGCTATCAGGAAGAGGAACGGCTTTCGTTTGCATTTGACCGGTTAAGCCTTGAGTTCGACTGTACAGAAGGGCTCGCTCCCGAACTGGCTAACGCATTCATTGCTTACCAGCCGAACTGGCAGGCAACAACGCAAAAGCGGAGGATCAGTTTCCTCCAGAATTTTGGGGACTACCTGCTCCGCCATGATATAGGCGCTTTCCGCCCAGGCTTTGCTGCTATGAGGAAAATGCAGGCTGAATTCAAGCCATATGTGTTTTCACGGGAGGAGATAGGCAGGATTTTTTCCCAGGCAGACAGCATCCATCCAAACTGCCGCAATTCACATATTTTCTATCCGGTACTTTTCAGGGTACTGTATGGAACCGGGATACGGATTTCAGAAGCACTTGCGCTGACCATGAGGGATGTGGATCTTAAGGAACAGACACTGCATATCGTAAATCCAAAAAACCGAAAGGACCGAATTCTTCCAATCAGCGATTCGGTTACGGAATACTGCAGATGGTATCAGGCGAAAATCCATCCGATCTTCCATGAAGGTGACCTGTTTTTTATGAGCAACCGAGGCACCGGCCGTTACTATCGCAACAATGTACAGGTTTTTTTCAGTAGAATGGTGGCAAATATCGGTATCCCTACACATGGCTATAAAGGCGGAGGCCCGCACCTGCACTGTTTAAGACACACTTTCTGCGTCCATAGCCTTGAAAAAATGATAAGGGACAACATACCGCACGGTGCAGCACTCCAGCTGCTGTGTGCTTATATGGGCCACCAGTCCCTCTCCGCAACCGGCAGGTATCTGCATCTTACTGCGGAAGCTTTTCCTGATCTGATAGAAAAGATAGAGGCAGCAACAAAAGATATTTTTCCGCTGGTATCACCTCTAGAGGAAGTGAGGATGCCCTATGAAGAAGAATGATTTTGGACAGTATATAACAGCTTTCCTCACGAAATATCTTACCATGGAAAGAAATCTCAGTGGGAACACAATCGTGTCATACAGGGACGCATTTGTTATTCTTATTACATTTATGAGCGACAGGTATTCCATCAAGCCGGAAAAGCTTTGTGTAGATGATTTTTCTGTAGACAGAATAAAGGAATTCCTCGATTATCTTGAAGCGGAGCAAGGAAACAGCGTGTCGACGAGGAATCAGAGGCTAACCGCCATCCATTCGTTTTTTCGTTACATTAGCATACAAAACCCAGAGTATGTGTTTCTTTCCCAGCAGGTTCTGGCAATTCCAGAAAAAAAGAAAAGCCCAAAACACGTAAGGCATTTTGGTATGGGACAGGTCAAGGAACTGCTTGCAGCTCCGGACACGCATACAACCCGTGGGAGACGTGACCAGGCATTGCTATGCCTTTTATATGACAGCGGATGTAGGGTTCAGGAACTTGCCGACATAAAAGTCCGTGATATCAGAGTGACATCCCCTGCACAGGTTACATTAACCGGAAAAGGGAGAAAAACACGCACAGTGCCACTAACTTCAGAAACCAAAGGAATAGTAGCGGCATACATAAGAGAAAATCGTCTCGATCAGCCATCAAGAATGGATACTCCACTCTTTTATAACTGCCATGGGGACAAACTGACAAGGCAGGGAATCACATACATTTTAAAAAAATATACCGAGCGTTTAGGACTGCCCAACGCCACCCCGCATCTCCTGCGTCATAGTAAAGCAATGCATATGACGGAAGCAGACATCAATCCAGTATATATACGTGATTTTCTTGGACATACAGACTTGAAAGTGACCCAGATTTACTCCAAAACGAGTGCAGAAATGAAAAGGCGTGCACTTGAGAAACTCCAAGGAACTGATATTAT
>CACYCV010000138.1 GCA_902772955.1 uncultured Ruminococcus sp. | reverse complement strand
CCCCGGACCCCTTTCCCAAAAAACTTGTGTTTTTTCATCAAAGATCAACAGGAAAATGGTATATTTTTAAAAATTGATTTCCATGCGGAGTGCCTCCGCTGTCGGTTTGCGGTGCGCTCCACTCCGTTCCGCTCGGTTTTGCCGTGTCTCAGCTTTACTGCCGCGGCTTCCGCCCCACACGACGCTAACAAGCCGCTTTGGGACAGTTGCGTTTTGACCATATTATATAGATTTCCCATCCGAAGGGGTGCAGGGGCGATAGCAAAGCCCCCTGCGTACGCTGAATTTGTCTTGGAGTGGTTCTTTTTTGACCGGAAGGACGCTTCACAAGCCTCTCCTGACATGGGGGAGGTGGCACGGCATAAGCCGTGACGGAGGGGTTTATATAGCAATACACTCCACTAAACAATAAAATGGGATGTGAAGCAAATTCGTCACATTGCCCGCGGGGGCACCCCCGCCGGAAAGTCCCCTGCGTACGCTGAATTTGTTTTGGAGCGGTTTTTTTTGACCGGAAGGACGCTTTGCTAAGCCTATCCTTTAGGGGAGGTCATAAAGCACTCCCTTCACTAAACGATTAACCTGAATGTGTTGTGCATTTGTCAGGTTTCCATTCGACCAATGGAACGCTTCGCAAAGATAAAAGTTTTCGCTCAAGCCTTTTTCAAAAGGCTTGCAGGGTTCAGGGACAGCGTCCCTGGCCGCACTCTGCAGAGTGGAAAACTCCGAAGGGGTGCCTGTGTGGAGGAAAGCGGTCAGGAAACGGTTTTTTTCGGCAGTTTTCGCTATTGCACTTTGGTAGCTTTCCCGATATAATAACATCATAATATTGGAAGGAGGGGTGCCTATGGTCAAAGCCTTTTTCGGGGCAATCATCGATTATTTCAAACGTACCGACAAGCTGTTCTGGGTCATGACAATTCTTGCATCCTTCTATGGCTTTTTCCTCATCGCCAGTCAGCAGCGGGGAGGGCCTGTTGACTATCTCAAAACACAGATGATTGCTGTTTTTATCGGTTATATTGCCGCTGTTATCCTCTCTCTGGTTGACTATAACTATCTTGCAAAATTCTGGTGGTTTTTCGCCGGAATTGCACTGGCTATGACCTTTGCGGTTTTTTTTATCGGTATCCAGGTCAACGGCACGGATGATGTGGGCTGGATCCGTTTGCCGGGAGGAATCACCTTTCAACCGGCAGAGCTGACAAAAATCTGCTTTATTCTCACCTTTTCCAAACACCTTGCGGAGCTGAGCGAACGGGGACGGCTCAAAACCTTTCTGGGAGTCATCAGTCTGGGACTGCACGCCATGATTCCTGTCGGACTGATTCACCTGCAGGGAGATGACGGCACCGCCCTGGTTTTCGCTCTGATGTTCCTGATTATGAGCTTTGCGGCAGGCGTTCAGCTACGCTATTTTCTTGTGCTGGGCATCGGCGCACTGGTAGCGATGCCCTTTGTCTGGGCAAAATTATTGAACAGCGACCAAAAAAACCGACTGGCGGTATTACTGGGTGCGGATGATGCCACCTTCAAAACCTATGGCTGGCAGCAATACCAGGGTAAGGTTTCCATTGCCTCCGGAGGCGTCACTGGAAGAGGTCTTTTTCAGGGACCCCGTGTGGCCAATGATGTGGTACCCTATCAGGAAAATGATTTCATCTTCACGGTAGCCGGAGAGGAACTGGGGTTTATCGGCTGTGCCGCCATTTTGCTGCTGTTTGCTCTCATTCTGTTCAGGCTGCTGATGAACGCTTCTCAGGCAGGCAATGCCCTGGGACGGAATATCTGCTACGGCTTTTTTTCGCTGATCGCCATTCAGGTACTGGTCAATCTGGGCATGGTGCTGGGATTTCTGCCGGTTGTAGGCATTCCGCTTCCCTTTTTCAGTTCGGGCGGTACTTCGGTGGCCTGCCTGTATCTGGGAGCCGGTCTGGTACAAAGTGTTTATATGCATCCCGAAGCCCCGGGTGAAAAGCCCATTAAGGTCAGTTTGTCCAAAACCATTCAGGGCAATATTTTTGCCCCGTGATCCAATGTGTAAAAAAACCGCACAAGGCTCTTCTTGCTTTGTGCGGTTTTACTGTTTTAGGCAGTATCTGCCGTGATTGTAGTCCGGCAGGTTTATTCCATATTCTTGATTGCCTCATTCATGGGTATTTTTCGTACCCGGCGCATCTCCAGCAGATAAGCTGCCAGGAAGCAAAGGCACCCAGTGGCTACCATCTCGAAATAGACCTCCGGCGATAGGCAGAAGCTGAGCCAGCCGTTAAAGTCCCTCATCATTACCTGATAGAACACCCGTATCAACAGATAATTGAGCGGCAGGCTGATCAGCATCGACACCAGCACCACAATTCCCGTTGACAGATTGTACAGATTCGAAATTTCTGAGGGATGATATCCCAGTATTTTCAGCACGGAAACCGACCGGGCATTCCGTTCTGTAATCATTTTGGAAAGAATGTAAATCATCAGGATATAGATGGCCACCGCAAAAAGAGAAAACAGCTTTACAAAGCCGACAGAGTTTTCCAGCTGATCGGCCGTTTTTGTCAGATCGCTGCGGGTGATGACGGTTGCAATGGCCGAATCGTCTACATCGGCAATTTTCTGATTGCAGAAATAGCCGGAGAAATATCCATCCTCTGTTCCGAACACCTCACGAAAATGATCCAGGCC
This sequence comes from uncultured Ruminococcus sp., assembly GCA_902772955.1. Taxonomy (GTDB): domain Bacteria; phylum Bacillota; class Clostridia; order Oscillospirales; family Acutalibacteraceae; genus UBA1213. The sequence goes on along the minus strand of CACYCV010000138.1, from coordinate 2,905 downwards.
CATAAACACACACAGCGAAGGCGGATAATGATAGAGAGCCGTGCAGACAAATTTGTATTCCCGGCTGCTGAATTTCTCGGAAAAATGAATCTCCTGCCCGTCCTTTACGCCGTATTTTTCCCCGTAAGCAGAGGAGAAATATACCTTGTTTCCTGAAAAATCCAAGTCCTTTACATAACGGGATGACTCACTGATACCGTAAATGGTAATATCTTCTCCGTTATCGTTTTTCAGGGTGTAAACAGCGAATTTTTCCGCTGTTGGTTCGGCCGTTTCCACCGGTGTTTTAAGAAGGATCTGGTTTTCCGCAATGACATGATCCATCACCGTAGTGCGGTAGGTTTTCAGAAGCGGCGTCCACATCAGACTGAACATCAACAGAAGATTGGAAAAAAGGATTCCCACAAACAGTACGAGATACGCCTGACGGTTTCGGAGGATGACCCGCAGCCGGAACCTTGTGGAAAATGGGCCAAGGGAAAGTCGAAAATTTCTGGTTTTTTTCTTCTTTTTCAGTTCTCCCCTCAGGAACTGCAGCGGGGGCAACGCCAGCATCCGCATCAGCACCAAAAAATGCACTGACAGTACAATTCCCACCGGAACCAGGGTGGTCAGCAAAAAGGCCTCCATATTGAAGCGGGGCGTATAGACAGGGAAAGAATATGAGCCATAGTACAGAGATGCGCAGATACTGTTCATGAAGGAATAGCCAATTACGTTGCCGATCAGGGCGGCCAACAATGTCATCAGCACCGTCAGAATCATATAGTGCCCTATCAGCTCCCCTCTTCGGTAGCCGGAAGCCCGGAGGGTTCCGATGACATTAGCTTCCTTTTCCACTGTGCTTTTGGAGGTAATCGCGGCCGCCATGGCAATGACGCCGATGGTGATGTACAGCAGCCACATGACAAGAACCTTGTCGTTGCCCACATCCTCTGTGGCCATATTAATGGCCGAATTGGCATCGCTGGAAATAAAGTCTTTCAGCATCGGCAAAGCAGACGCATCCGCTGCGGAACTTCCGTTTGTTTGCAGACGGGCTTTCTGTCGATCCTCCGTTTCACTGCGAATGGTTTCCGCTATTGCATTCATTAGCTTGTCTGCTTTTTCATGTTTCTGTTCCTCACTTAGCGTCCGATCATGGTACATCCAGGCATAGTTATACACTATCCCGTTATCATTCATGGCATCAAACGCCGGAGCAGTGACAAAAGCCACATTGAATTCCAGGACATTGAACATAAAATCCGTATTATTCCTATACAGAGAGGTATAATCCGGAACTACCGAAAAACCTGTTACGGAATAATTTTTTCCCTCCAGGGTAATTTCATCACCAATCCGGATCTGATTATTTTGGGCATACAGCCGGTCAATGGCAATTTCATGATCCTGCTGCGGTTCCCGGCCACTGTACATGGTCATCCGGTTTACCTGTGTTCTCACGGGATAGATACGAAAAACATGACCGTTTGGCAGTGTTTTGTCCTTATAGAACAGCGGAATCAATTGTACGTCATGTTCCTGCACGGTTTTAGTAATTGCTTCATCAATTTCCCGATCCAGAACAAAATGACCGTCCTCTGTACTGAAGGAATCATAGTTTTCGGCAAGACGGGCGGAGAGACTTCCCGTGGCAACAAAATAGCCGGAGCAGAAGCCGATTGTCAGGGTCAGAAAAAGAAACAATGCCAGATGTTTGCCAAGATTGTGTTTCAATTCTCTGGGAATCCGCTTATAAAGAGGGTTTTTCATCATGCTGCCCTCCTTACCATTCAATTTCTTCTACAGGGGTACGCTGCTCGTTCCGCTTATCACTGCGGATGACACCGTCACGCAGCTTAATAACCCTATCCGCCATCAGCCTGATCGCATCATTATGGGTTACCATAATAATGGTATTGCCGCAGGTACGGTTTACCTCTTCGATCAATTTCAGAATATCCTTGGAGGTCTGATAATCCAGCGCGCCTGTCGGTTCATCGCACAGCAGTATTTCCGGTCGCTTGACAATGGCTCTTCCGATGGAGGTACGCTGCTGCTGGCCTCCGGAAAGCTGATTGGGCATCTTATGGCGATGTTCCCACAGCCCCAGCATTTTCAGAAGATCGTCAATCGGCATAGGATTGTCGCTGAGATAAGCTCCCACCTCAATGTTTTCCCTGACGGTCAGATCCGGCACCAAATTATAGGCCTGAAAAATATAACCCAGGTGTTTGCGCCGGTACAACGAAAGCTGCTTCTCACTCATTTTGGCCAAAACCTCGTCTCCGATGTGTATGGTTCCCTCATCGGCTGTCTCGATGCCGCCGATAATATTCAGCAGGGTCGACTTTCCGGAGCCGGAGGGTCCCAGCAGCACACAGATACTGCCGCTTTCGATGGTGCAGGAAATCCCCTTCAGAACCTCGTTTTTGCTGTCTCCGCTTCCGAAGGATTTGCGGATATTCTCGATTGCCAACTGCATCGTATTCCTCCCTTGAATTGTTTTCCGTAATCTCAGCATAACAGAAAAAAGCGGTTTTGTCTGTCGCTTCTTTTCGACAAAAGAATCTCATTGACCGGCTTTTTTCTATTTTTCTTCCGGGAGCATAATTTATCAGAAAAAGTGCCGTTATTTCATTCACGGTTCATGATCCGTCATTCCCTGATTGTAATGGTACCGTATTTCCTTTCAGAATTCAATCATTTATCTTGGGGCTTTGCCCCAACCCCCACCAGGGACGCTGTCCCTGGACCCTGCAAGCCTTTTGAAAAAGGCTTGAGCGAAAACTTTTATGTTTGCAAAGCGTTTCGTTGGTCAAAAAAAACGTCCTGTGCGGCCACGAACCGCGAATCGACAGCGGAGGCACTCCGCCACGCCAGGGAGATCAATTTTTAAAATATACCCTTTTCCTGTTGATCT